>CAVJHW010000080.1:0-11743 GCA_963649395.1 Coriobacteriaceae bacterium
TCCGTCTGCCACCGTGTGGATGCTTGTGATGACACTGGGTGCGGTTGTTTTGACGGTAACCGCTTTCAGAAAAAGAAAAATAGCAGAAAAGTAACAGGCTGGGCAATGTTTACATGGAGCACAGGAGGCGTAAAATGCGCCTCTTGTGCTCCATGCTTTTTCAGCCAAAAACGCTGGATGACAGCTTGCCCTGGGAAAAATTCATTACCAGCGCTACAATTTGTATGGATTATTGCAAATCACCAGAGGTATGTGATAGTATACTTATATCACGGGATATTAGGGAGAAGGTGGAAATTCGTCTGATTATCCATGATCCTGAGGGAAAGAAAGGAGATTTTATGGAACTACAGATCCAGGATTTGGTATCGTCCATTAAGAAGGAAGGCATTGATGCCGCCCAGGCGGAGGCAGAGGCCATCCTTGCGGATGCCAGAAAAAAAGCGGAAGACATCCTTGCAGATGCAAGAAGTCAGGCCGAAGCCTTCAAAATGACTTCCGAGAAGGAAATCAATACCATGCGGGAGAGTGCCATTTTATCTGCAGATCAGGCTAAACGGGATGCCGTGCTGGCCTTTGAGGCTGAGGTGAAGAGGGAGTTTGAGAGGCTTCTCTCTGCTGCTATCAGGAAGAGCCTTACCGACGAAAGTCTGGCCAGGCTGATCCAGGCTGCCCTGCAGGGGGAGGCTGCATCGGACTATGCTGCGGAGGTGGCAGAGGTGACGGATGCCCTCAAGGCTCAGCTGGCGGAGGAGATTCGCCAGGGCTTGGAGATCCGTCCCACCAAGGGAGTGAAGGCAGGCTTTAAGCTGGCGTCCAAGGACGGCTCCGGTTATTTTGATTGCACAGAGGAAGAGATCCGCCAGATGCTGACCCCCTATCTGAGAACCATTACTTTCTGAAAAGGGGGTATGATATGGCTTCCTATCATTATTTAATTGCAAGCCTGCCGGAGCTGAAGGCCGACGGAGACATGCCCCTCACCTACGAGGAATTCTTAGGCCTTTGTCAAAATACGGTAGGGAGAGACGTTTACGAAGAGCTGGAGAACCTGTCCCTGGCTTCCCAAGAAGGTCCCCTGGTCAGCCAATGGGCGCAGTTCTACCACCAGCTGACCCAGGAATTGAACGCTCAGCGCAGCCAAAGGTTGGGCAAGTCCTGTAAGGCGCCGGAGGACAAGGATCCTTTGGTAACCAATGTGGCGACTGCGGCCCTTCATGCCAGGAATCCCCTGGAGGCAGAGAAGATCCTTCTGGCCTACGAATTCGAGAACCTGGACGAGCTGGTAGGCATGCATATGTTTGACAAATATGTTTTATTTGGCTATGCCATCAAATTAAAACTCCTGGAGCGCCAGGCCTGCTTCCAGCAGGACAAGGGAAAGGCGGAATTCCAGCGCCTCTTCCACCAGGTGCAGGAGGAGATAGTGGTTAGTGGCTAGTGGCTAGTGGCTAGTGACTAGTGGTTAGTGGGTAGTGGGCACTGACTGCTGAAAAGGAGAGATATATGGTGAAAGCGACGGGATGCGTGACGGGGGTGAATGGGAACCTGGTGAAGGTTTCTTTTGAGGGCTCCGTGCGCAAGAATGAGGTTGGCTTTGTCCTGTTGGAGGGGACCCGCCTGAAGGGTGAGGTAATCCGGATCAACAATGGCGAGGCCAGCATGCAGATTTACGAGATGTCAGATGGCATCCGGGTAGGAGATCCTGTAGAATTTACAGGAGAACTTATGAGTATTGAATTGGGGCCGGGGCTTTTGACCCAGGTCTTTGACGGATTGCAAAATCCCCTCCCCAACTTGGCAGAAAAGTGCGGATTCTTCCTGGAAAGGGGAGTTTATCTGGATCCCATTCCGGATCGGGAGTGGGAATTCACCCCGGCTGTTCAGGTTGGGGATCGGGTAGAGGCAGGTTATACCCTGGGATGGGTGCCGGAGGGGATTTTCCAGCATCAGATTATGGTTCCTTTCACCCTGAAGGGGAAGGATTGGAGGGTAAAGGAGATCAAGGGCCAGGGCTCCTATGGGGTTCGAGAGACCATTTGCGTCATTGAGGATGGAGATGGCAATACCCGGGAGCTTAGCATGGTATTTTCCCAGCCCATCAAGCGGGCGGTCCAATGCTATGAGGAGAGGCTGCGGCCCGATGAGCCCCTGATTACCCAGATTCGTTGTATTGATACCTTCCTTCCCGTATCCAAGGGAGGAACCTTCTGTACCCCGGGGCCCTTCGGGGCAGGGAAGACGGTGCTCCAGCATATGGAGGCCAAGAATGCGGATGCGGATATCGTAATCGTGGCAGCCTGCGGGGAGCGGGCCGGTGAGGTGGTGGAGGTTCTGAAGGAATTTCCGGAGTTGACAGACCCCAAGACCGGCAGATCCTTGATGGAGAGGACCATTATCATTTGCAATACCTCCTCCATGCCGGTGGCAGCCCGGGAGGCTTCCTGTTATACGGCTGTGACTTTGGCAGAATATTATCGGCAGATGGGGCTGGATGTTCTGCTCTTGGCAGATTCTACCTCCCGTTGGGCGCAGGCCATGCGGGAGATGAGCGGTCGTCTGGAGGAGATTCCGGGGGAAGAGGCCTTTCCTGCTTACCTGGAGTCCACCATTGCCTCCTTCTACGAGAGAGCCGGCAAGGTTCGTCTCTATGACGGCAAGGAGGGCTCTATCACCATCGGCGGGGCGGTGTCTCCTGCAGGCGGTAACTTCGAGGAGCCGGTGACCCAGGCCACCCTGAAGGTGGTAGGAGCCTTCCACGGCCTTTCCCGGGAGCGGTCGGATGCCCGTAAGTACCCGGCCATCCATCCCATGGATTCCTGGTCCAAGTATCGAGGGGTGGTAGATATGAAGAAGGTAGACCGCCTAAGAGGCATTCTTCGCCAGAGCGTAGAGGTCAGCCAGATGATGAAGGTGCTGGGAGAGGAAGGCACCTCCGCAGAGGACTTCATCATTTACCAGAAGGGAGAGCTGCTGGATTCCGTTTATCTGCAGCAGAATTCCTTCGATGATATTGATGCTGCCTGCTCTCCCAAGAGACAGAGGATAGAGTTCGATCGGATCTACGATGCCCTGACCCATGAGTATGATCTCAGGGACAAGAAGGAGATTCGTGCCTTCTTCAACGAGCTGAGGCAGGACTTCCTGGACTGGCACGGGACAGAGTTTGAAAGTGATGCTTTCCACGATCAGGAGGAAAAAATCGCTGAATTATACCATGCAAGGGTAGCGCAGTAGGAGGGCCAGATGCAGAAAGTATATACGAAAATAGATTCCATCGTAGGAAATGTTGTAACGGTGCGGGCGGAAAATGTCCGCAGCGGGGATCTGGCTTTGGTGGGGGACAGTTATGCTACCGTGATTAAGCTGGATCACGACAGGGTTTCCCTCCAGGTATTTGCCGGAACCCAGGGAGTCAGCACCACGGATAGTGTTCGCTTTCTGGGACATCCCATGCAGGTATCCTTCTCGGAGCACCTGCTGGGCCGCATCTTCAACGGAGCAGGCTTGCCCATCGACAAGGGACCGGAGCTGACGGAGCATATGATTCCCGTGGGAGGCCCCTCCTTCAATCCGGCCAAGAGGGTATTGCCCAAGAATATGATTCGGACGGGAATTCCCATGATCGATGTCTTCAATACCCTGGTGGAGAGTCAGAAGCTGCCTATTTTCTCCATTTCCGGAGAGCCCTACAATGACCTCCTGGCCCGCATCGCCATGCAGGCGGAGGTAGATGTCATTGTTTTGGGAGGAATGGGACTCAAATACGACGATTACCTGGCCTTCCGGGAGACCCTGGAAAAGGGCGGGGCCATGAGCCATACGGTGATGTTCATTCATACCGCTTCTGATCCCATCGTGGAATGTACCCTGGTGCCGGATCTGTCCCTGGCAGTGGCGGAGCAATTCGCCCTGGCAGGCAAGAAGGTCCTGGTGCTGCTGACGGATATGACCAACTTCGCCGATGCCCAGAAGGAAATGGCCATCACCATGGAGCAGGTGCCCTCCAATCGTGGTTACCCGGGTGACCTCTACAGCTGTCTGGCTTCTCGTTATGAGAAGGCTGTGGACATTGAAGGGGCAGGATCTATCACCATTTTGGGTGTCACCACCATGCCCGGCGACGATGTTACCCATCCGGTTCCGGACAACACGGGATATATCACAGAGGGTCAATATTACCTGAAGAATGGCCATATCGAGCCCTTCGGCTCCCTGTCCCGTCTGAAACAAAATGTCAACGGCGAGACTCGGGATGATCATCGAGCCCTGATGGACGGCATGATTCGTCTCTATGCCCAATATAAGGAAAGCCTGGAGAAGAAGTCCATGGGTTTCCTGATGTCGGAATGGGATGATAAGCTTCTGAAATACGGTGAGCTTTTCGAGGCCAGATTGATGGACTTAAGAGTTAATATTCCCCTGGAGACAGCCCTGGATCTGGGCTGGGAGATCTTGGCAGAGTGTTTTGAGCCCAATGAGACGGGTCTCAAGACCAGCCTGCTCAAGGAGAGATGGCCCAGGAGACAGGACCAGGAAGGGTCGTTCGGGACATCGAATCCGGTCGGCAGGAAGGAAGAGCAGCCCGGGAAGCAGGAGGAACTCAGTTAAAAGGAGTACCGGATGGCAATCAAACTTACAAAGAACGAACAGAAGGTTCAAAAGGATAAGCTGAAGCAATATCAGCGCTATCTTCCCACCCTGCAGCTGAAGAAGCAGCAGCTCCAGTCGGTGATCAGCCAGGTTACCCTGGAGCTGAGACAGAAGGAGGAGGAACGCCTCCGGATGATCGGAGATCTGGATGATTGGGTGGCGGTATTTGCCGAGAATCAGCTCTTTGAAGAAGAGAAGAGGCTGAATCACCTGGTGCATCCGGATAAGGTTCTGTGTACGGAGGTCAATATTGCCGGGGTGCGGGTTCCCTCCTTCCGGGAGCTGACCTTTCAGGAGATCGACTACCAGGTGGAGGATTATCCCCTTTGGGTGGATACAGCAGTCTTCAAGCTGCGGGAAATTGCCCGGCTGGAGGCCCTGGCTTCCACCCTGCGCAGGCAGAGAGACCTGCTGGAGCAGGAGCTTCGGTCTACCTCCCAGCGGGTCAACCTCTTTGAGAAGGTGAAGATTCCGGAGGCTAAGGAAAATATCCGTATCATAGGGGTCTATCTGGGAGACCAGCAGACGGCTGCCGTGGTGCGGGGGAAGATATCTAAGAAAAAATTGGCGGGGGTGGAAGCATGATCGAGAAAATGAACATGGTTTATATTGTGACCGCCCTCTCCGACCGCGAGAAAATGCTGACAGACCTCAGGAATCTGGGTCTGGTGCATCTGGCGGAAAGAAAGGGGCCGGACAAGGAAACCGCAGACCGCTTCGCCCTCCTGTCCCGTACCGCCGCTGCCCTGAAGGAATATCTCCCCAAGAAGGAATCCAACAGGAAGTCCGAAAAAGAGTCGGGCAAGAAATCCGGAAGGATGTCCTGGAAGGAGTCCGGGAAGGACTCCGAGCTGGCAGGGTCCCTGGGGCATGTCCCGGGGAACGGGATCCTGTCAGAGGAGGATTTTGAGAAGGTCTACAGCGCGGTGCTGGATGCCCTGGACCGGAAGGCTCAGCTGGCCCAGGAGAGGTCGGAAGCAGCGGCAGAATATGACAGGATCTGGGCCTGGGGAGATTTCTCACCGGAAGCGGTGGAGGAATTGAGAGAGTATGGCTATGACCTGCATTTCTATCAATTCGGCAAGAAGGAATATGAAAATGCGGTGAAAGATGACCGGGTGCAGCTGATCCGCCTGGCCAGCGTGGACAAGCAGATGACAGCAGCCCTGCTGGGCACCCTTCCTTCGGATTTGGCGGGGACAGAATTCGCCCTGCCGGACCAGAGTCGGGGAGACCTGCTGGCGATGATGGAGGACTGCGACCGGGAGGAGCAGGAATGCGACCAGATCCTAAGAGAAGCCGCCCATTATGAGGCCAGTTTTCAGGACCAGCTGCTCCAGCTGCAGAACGAGGAGGACTTCTCCTCCGCCCGGGAGACAGCGGGGGCAGATGAGAATCTTGTATGGCTGAGCGGATATATCCCTCAGGCAGAGATGGAGGGCTTTCGGCAGGCAGCCGCAGCCGGAGGATGGGCCTGGGCAGCCCAGGACGTGGATGAGGAGGATGAGAAGGTACCTACCAAGCTGCGTTTCAACAAGGTTTCCCGCCTGATTAAGCCGGTATTTGATATCCTGGGTGTTTTGCCGGGATATCGGGAGCAGGACATCTCCCTTTGGTTTTTCCTCTTTTTCATCCTCTTTTTCGCCATGATTATCGGGGATGGGGGATATGGGCTTCTGCTGCTGGTGGGAACCCTGGGATTTTCCCTGGTCAAAAAGAAGAAAAACGATGGAATTTTTCTCTTGCTGGTGCTGTCCATCGGCACCATTTGCTGGGGAGCCGTCACCGGCACCTGGTTTGGCCTGGAGGGAGCCATGAAGATTCCCTTCCTGAAGGCCCTGGTCATTCCCAGCTTCGCCAACTACCCGGAATATTTCGGGGTGACTGCCCAAGCCCAGCAGAATACCATCATTAAGTTTTCCTTCTCGGTCGGTGCTATCCAGATGGCTTTGGGTTCCATCCTCAGCATCAAGAAGAAGGTCTCAGAGAAGAATCTCAGCTGGCTGGCCGATCTGGGCTGGACCATTTCCGTTTCCGCCATGTATCTTCTGTCCCTCTACCTAGTGGTGGGAGAGAAGATCCATCTTCAGCCCGTATTTGTCCTGGTAGGCCTAGGCTTTGCCCTGGTGCTCCTGTTTGGCGGTATGTCTCCGGAGCTTCCCTTTGGGAAAGGCCTCCTGGCGGGGGTCAGCAATGGATTTACCGTATTTCTGGACACCATCAGCTGCTTTGGAAATGTTATGAGCTATATCCGCCTCTTTGCCGTTGGCATGGCGGGACTGGCCATCGCCCAGAGCTTCAACTCCCTGGCAGAGGGCTTTCATGGTCCCCAGATTATCGTTGGAATTCTGGTATTCCTCATCGGTCACACCTTGAATATCGTGATGTGCTTCCTGTCTGTGGTGGTACACGGTGTTCGACTCAATGTGCTGGAATTCTCCGGCCAGGTAGGTCTGGAATGGACGGGAATCCCCTATGAGCCCTTCCGGAAGGAAGCAAAGCTGAAGAAATAAGAGCGGAAGGAAGAAATAAAAGCTGAAGAAATAAGAGCTTGGGGATTCATGTTATGGCTGCCACCGGCAGCCCACATATTCAATAGTTAAAGGAGATAGAATCATGTTACTTGCATATATTGGTATGGCAGCAGCCCTTGGTTTATCCGCTTTAGGATCCGGATTCGGCGCAGGCTTCGCCGGAATGTCAGCCATTGGATCCTGGAAGAAATGTTATGCCGCCGGCAAACCGGCTCCCTTCATTATGATCGCCTTCGCAGGCGCCCCCCTGACCCAGACCATCTACGGTTTCCTGCTGATGAACTTTATCAAGTCAGCCATTGCATCCGGAGGTGATCCGGCTCTGGGCTTTGGGGTAGGTGTATTTGGAGGTCTGGCCATCGGTCTGTCCGCCTTCTTCCAGGGCAAATGCTCTGCCGCTGCGGCAGACGCCCTGGGAGCTACCGGCAAGGGTACCGCTAACTACTTCATCGTTATCGGTATCATCGAGACCGTCGCCCTCTTCACCCTGGTATTTGGTCTGCTGCTCCTGCAGTAAAGAAAGAAGTCCCTGCCGCCGTAAGGCTGCAGGGACTTCTTTCTTTACTTTATGACCTTCATGCACTTTAGGTCGTGGGTAGCGGACTTTCTATGACAGCTCGGATGAGGTTATAACCATCCTCGGTATATTGGTAAGCAATCTCTTTGGCAGCATGGTCCACCAGCTTGCGGGAGATGTCATCCATATTGAGAAGGGGATTGACGGGATCGGCTTTCCAGCGGAATTGGATCCGGCAGGTGTCCTCCTTCTCCGCATATTCCAGACGGAAATCCATCTGGGTTTCCGCATCCAGCACAGCAAGGATCGATTGCAAATAGACCTCCTCTATGAGGGATTCGATCCGATAAAGAAGCTTGGGCGAAAATAGCTTTTCCAGGGCGAAGGTGCGAATCTCGCTGAGAAAGCCCAGATAATCCAGCTTATCTCGGAAAAAGCGCTTCCGGAATTCGGTCAATCCGTTGATAAAAAGTCGGGTGCGCTCCCGGCGGGGATGGTTGAAGATCTGATCCGGGGTTCCCTCCTCGTAGATGGCTCCCTGATCCATATAGATGACCCGGTTGGCAACGGTCTTGGCCACCCACATCTCATGGGTGACAATCAGCATGGTCATGCCCTCCTGGGCCAGTTTCTTGATAACGGTAAGAACCTCCATCACCATGGTCGGATCCAGGGCGGAGGTGGGCTCGTCAAAGAGAATAATCTCCGGCTCCATAGCCAAGGTCCGGGCTATGGCAACTCGCTGCTTCTGCCCTCCGGACATCTGGTCCGGATAATTCTCCGCCTTGTCTGCCAGCCCGACGGCCCGCAGGAGCTTCATGCCCCGCTCATAGGCTTCCTCCTTGGACAGCTTCAGAACCTTCACCGGGGCATACATGACATTTTCAATCACATTCATGTGAGGATAGAGATTAAAGCTCTGAAATACCATTCCCATCTTCTGACGAACCAGGTGCAGCTTGCACTTTTTGGAGCAAATATCCACCCCATCCACCAGGATGGTTCCGGAGGTAGGCTCCTCCAGCCGGTTCAGACAGCGAAGGAAGGTGGATTTTCCTGTTCCTGAGGGACCGATAATAGAGATAACATCCCCCTTGTGAATCTCCAGGCTCACATCCTCCAAGGGTGTGGCATTCTCGTATTCCTTTCTCAGATGCTGAATGGAAATCATGCTTCCAATCCTCCTTTCTCTTGCTCCCCATTGCTTGCTTTTAGTCTATGCTTTGGCGTCAGCCTTTTGCGAATCCGGTTCATCAATGACAGCAGGATGCAGGCCATCAGGAAATAGATGACGGCAATGGTCACCAGGGGTACCATGGCCTCGAAGGTGTTGCTGCGGATGATATCTCCCACCTTGGTCAGGTCATTTACGGCAATATAGCCCACCACAGCGGTTCCCTTCATCAGGCTGATCAGGTTGCTGAAATACCCCGGCAGCATGCTGCGAACCGCCTGGGGCAGGATGATACCCCGGAAGGTCTGTCCCTTGGTAAGGCCGGAGGAAAGGGCAGCTTCCCACTGGCCCTTGTCTACGCTGCGAATGCCCCCTTCAAAGAGCTGGGCCATATATGCCCCGAATACCACCCCAAAGCCCAGGATAGCAACCAGGATATTGGACACCTGGGACTTGCCGAAAACGATATAATAGAGCATCATCAGGATCACGACAATGGGAAGACCCTGCATAAGCTTGGAATAGATTCCAGCTAGTAGATGCAGCCCCCTGCGCTTAGACATAGCCATGGCACAAAACAGGGCACCCAGAGGATTTGCCAGGGCAAATCCGGCAAATGTGATGCACAGGGTCACCAGCAGGCCCTGCAGAAGGGAGATCCAGCGATCCTCCTCCAGCAAGGTACGGCGGATGCTATTCCAGAGAGAATGGTCGGATCCCCCCTTGGAGGAGGAACCGGAGGCATCTGAGGAATCTCCCCCTTCCTTATCCGTCTGGGTATCGGCAGTCACCAGGGCAGAGGAGTCAGCAAAGTCTGCTGCATTGACAATGGGAACAAATTTCTGGGTATAATAAAATTCGGAAAAGTTTACACTCTCAGCCCTTTCCTCCGTCCAGGAGATCTGTCCGGCTGCCAGATCATATCGGCCTGTGGTGATACCGCTGAGGATCCCGGCGAAGTCCACATCCTCAATATTCAGTCCATAGCCGTATTCCTTGCAAAAACCTGCGATGATATCAATCTCATATCCCACAGGGGCATCGTTGAGCTTAAAGGAAAAGGGCTTCAGGGTGCTGGTGGTAGCCAGGGTCAGCTTGCCCTTTTCTCCTGTCTTGGGGATATCTACCTTGTCCCAGTCATGGGGATAGAGCCAATATTCCTGCTTTTCCTCCAGCTGGCCGCTGTCCTTCAGCTTGAGAATATATTCATTCAGTTCGGCCCGAAGGGCATCGCCCTTAGCCGTTTTGGCAAAGACGGTTCCTACATCATATACGGCAAAGGCAGCGTCCAGATAGCCAAAGCCCTGATATTGCTGCACCAAGGTGTAATAATTGACCGTGGGAAGGGCGGCAAAGTCAACCTTCTTCTTCTGAAGAGCCAAAGCCACATCCGTGATGCTGTTGAAGTATTGGATGTTGGCATCCGGAACCTTGGCCAAAATGATGCCATCCTGGGGTGTCCCGGTCATGACCCCTGCTGTCTTACCCGCCAGCAGTCCCAGGGTATCCTCCTCCGAGTCTGCGTAGACCCCTCTCGCTGGGAAGCCGGAGATAAGAAAACACAGCACCGCCAGCAGAAGGACACCGAGCCGCTGAACTCCTAATGTTCTTTTTTTGCCCATGATAGAGCCTCCTTTCATCAAGGGCTGGATGGCTTGCTATGCAAACCATTCTTTTTTGAACCCAGAAAAACCGCATCTCCAGCCATGCGTAGGGAGTGCGGTCCTCTGCGAGCACTGTCATGCAGCATTCTGATAATCCATGATAAAAATCTTTCTTGCCTTCATTTTTCTGCCTGTATTATATCAAAGCAGGATGTAAATATCAATGCGGAAAAACTGCCTATTTCCACCTTTTCGAAAGTGTGCTACAATAATCCGGTATCGGGGAGCAGCTGACTTTCACCCCCTATGGCGGCATGGGTGGTCATGAGGATGATTTGCCTGCCCTCCACCAGGAAGGAAAGGAATATTTTGGGAAATGGGAATCAAGAAGAATCGAATGGTGATCAAAGTGGGGACATCCACCCTGACCAATGAAATCGGCAACAGCAACCTGAGAAAGTTCGAGGAGCTGGCTCTGGTTTTATCGGATATTCAAAATATGGGAAATGAGGTGGTCCTGGTATCCTCCGGAGCAATTGCAGTTGGCGCGCAAAAGATGCACCTGAAGGAAAAACCCGCAGAATTAAGAATGAAACAGGCGGCCGCAGCCGTCGGTCAATGTGAAAATATGTTTCTGTATGATAAGTTCTTCGGATATTATAACAAAATTATCGCGCAGATTCTTTTGAATGCGGATGATATTGCGGACGAGGAGAAGAAGGAAAACCTTGCCAATACCTTCGAGACTTTGCTGGAGCAGGGGATCATTCCCATTGTAAATGAGAACGATTCGGTCAGCTATACGGAGATTGAATCGGAGGAGAAAATCTTCGGAGACAATGATATGCTTTCGGCGGTTGTGGCAGTCTTGTGCAAGGCGGATAAGCTGATCATTCTGTCTGATATAGACGGCTTCTATGACAAAGACCCCAGGCTTTCCAAAAATGCGAAGCTCATCAGCCGGGTGGAAAAAATTGATGATACCACCTATGCCCTTGCGGGAGGTGCGGGATCCCGGCGGGGAACCGGCGGCATGAAGACAAAGTTGCAAGCTGCAGATATTGCAACCGCCCAGGGGATCGACGTCATCGTAATGAATGGAAAGAATCCCGATGCCTTATACGATATTGTTAAGGGGGAAAAGGTGGGAACCCTCTTTGTGGCACAAAAATAAGGATGGTTTGGGTGTCAAAACACCCAAACCTCTGGTTACACGGATTGTTCCGTGCTACGCACTCCCACGTCTACGCTCCGCTCCGGT
>CAVJHW010000081.1:0-11597 GCA_963649395.1 Coriobacteriaceae bacterium
ATCCTGGGACTTGTTGTTGCAGCGGCAGTGCTGGGAGCGGGAGGCCTTTGGGCCGGCCGATATGCTTCCAACAAGAAGGAAATGAATCAAGAGAAATATTATGGCCTGAGTTCCCAGGAGGAAGTTGCTTTGATCGTAAATGATCAAGTGCTGGAGGAGAAGGGCCTTGTGGTAGATGGAACCATATATATTGCTTATCCAACCCTTTGGAATTATATGAACAGCGGATTTTACTGGGAAGAGGATAGCCAGCAGATGCTGCTGACTCTGCCGGAGGGAACCTTAAGCTGGTCCCAGGGGGACGGAACAGGGGCCCTGCTTCTGGGGGAGGAGGGAAGCCCCTATCTGTCCGCAGCCTGTATTCAGGAGAATTCCGATATTGAGATGAGGATTCTGGAGGATCCGCAGCGGATTGTGGCCAGAACCAATTGGGATCAGGTGACGGCTGCCCAGGTGCTCCAGGATACCAATGTCCGCTATCGGGGCGGGAACCGCAGCGAGATCCTGACGCGGATAGAGAAGGGAGACCAGGTCATTTTCCTGGAGGATCTGGAGGATTGGTGCAAGGTTTCCACAGAAGACGGCTATGTTGGCTATGTGAAGACGGATACCATCCAGAGAAATGCAGAGGCAGGCTTGGATCATGAGACGGATTCCCGGTTTGTCTTTGATAAAATATCCTTGGATTACAAGGTCAAGCTGGGTTGGCATTATGTAGATAATTGGGAAAGCAATACCTACCTGAGTCAGCTGCTGGCGGATGCGCCGGGGCTGAATACGGTGGCTCCCACCTGGCTGTCCATCGGGGATGACCAGGGGAATTTGATTTCCTATGCGGAAAAAACCTATGTGGATCAGGCTCACGCAGCAGGCGTCAAGGTCTGGGCTATGCTGGGGGATGTGAATGGGGGAAGTGTGGACGTGGATCAGGTCTTGGCTCATGCCTCTGTTCGGTCAACCCTGATCAGTCAGCTGATGCAGGTGGCGGCGGACTGCGGTCTGGATGGGATTAATGTGGATTTTGAAGGCATCCGGGAGGATAGCGCTCCCCAGTATTTGCAATTCCTGAAGGAATTATGTATGGCTGCCCATCCCCAGGGTTTGGTAATCTCTGTGGATAATTTTGTTCCCCTTTATACGAAGTATTATAAGCGGGGAGAACAGGCCAAAACCGTGGATTATCTGATTATCATGGGATATGATGAGCATACCGCGTCCTCAGAGGAGATCGGCTCCGTGGCTTCTATATCCTTTGTGGAACAGGGAATTACAGATACCCTGAAGGAGGTGGACGCAAGCCAGGTGATGAATGCCATTCCTTTCTATACCAGGGGATGGATAGAGACCTTCGGAAATGGTGTTCCGGAGAGTCAGGCCCTGGGCATGGATGGAGCGGACAGCTTTGTAGAGCAATATGGGATTGAGACGGTCTGGGATGCTTCTGTGGGACAGAAAACTGGAAGCGCAGAGGATGGAAAGGCCCGATATAGCATCTGGATGGAGGACGAGGAGTCTATTGCTGAGAAGATGAAGCTGATCGTACAATACGATCTGGCGGGCATGGCCGCTTGGCGACTGGGTCTGGAGAGATCCTCGGCCTGGGATGTGATTAACTCTTATCTGGGATAAGGCTTGAGTAAGTAATGCGTGCAGCGGAGAAGAAAGCTGCCGTGGAAGAACAGGGAGGATATAAGGATGGCTGAGAATGAGAAGGAAGAAATATTCAAGACGACCCTGATGGGGGGCTATGACAAGGATGATGTCATGCGTCAGATCCAGAAGATGAAGGAGGAAGCTTATGCGGAGAAGAGCAAGCTGCTTCTGAGTCTGAAGGAAAAGGATGCAGCTATCGCCGAACTGCGGCAGAGGCTGTCGGAGAAGGATGCCAAGATTGACAGCCTGGAGAGGGATATTAAGGGAAAATACCAGTCCTATATCGATAATTATGATATGATCAGCCAGCTGGTCTATGAGACCCGGGTGCACTCGGATCAGGTATTGGGATCCGTCAAGGCAGAGAAGGAGAAGCTGCTGTTGGATGCCCGGGAGGAGGCGAATCGCTGTCTGGAGGCTGCCCATAAGGAAGCGGATGAGTGCCTTAGTCAGGCCAAGGACAAGGCCAAAGGGTGCCTGGAGGCGGCTCAAAAGAAAGCAGAGCAATGTCAGACGGTGGCCCGGGAAGAGGCACAGAAGCGGTTGCGGGAAGCCCAGAGGGAGGTAGATGCCAAACTGGCAGAGGGCAAGAAGAAGTATGCAGCCGTACAGGAGGAGCTCAATGGCATTGTAGAGATGATCAACCGAGTGCAGAGACGCTTCATGGAATCCTACAAGGCAGTGCATAGTATGCTTCGTACCATGCCGGCTCCCATGCAGGAGCTGGAGGAGGATATGGAGATAGAAGAAGACTAGTACATCGCCCATGTTCCGGTTATTTAGGAAAGGATGTACTGGAAGGAGAATGAAGTCGCCGTAACCGGCTTCCCGGCAGAGAATGCGGGGGGAAGGGGATAACGGGGGTAAGGAAAGATGGAAGACCGTCAGGAATTGGAAGAAGAGCAGCAGAAAGGGCAGCTAGGGAAAGAGCAGCAGAAGAAAGAGCAGCCAGGGAAAGAGCAGCAGAAGAAAGGGCAGGAAGGAGAACAGGAGAGGGGACAGGAAAAAGAGCAGAAGCAGGGGAAAAGCGGGGAAGCGGATGCAAGGCGGGAGACTTTGCTGGTTCGGATGACTGAGGAGGCATTGGATCGACAGACCCTTCAGAGAGCCGGACAGATTCTGCGGGAAGGCGGCCTGGTGGCATTTCCCACAGAGACAGTATATGGCCTGGGAGGGGATGCCTTGAATCCCCAGGCTTCTAAGAGGATCTACGCAGCCAAGGGGCGTCCCTCGGATAATCCCCTGATTGTACATATTGCAGAGATGGAGGCCCTTCGAGCCATTGTCCGCACAGTTCCGCCTAAGGCGGAGAAGCTGGCGGAAGCGTGCTGGCCGGGGCCTTTGACCATGATATTTGACAAAAATGATAAGGTGCCCTATGAAACGACGGGAGGGTTGGACAGTGTGGCGGTACGCTATCCCAGCAATAAGATCGCTCAGGAGCTGATTCGGCAGGCGGGAGGTTATGTGGCTGCTCCCAGCGCCAATACCTCTGGAAGACCAAGTCCCACAAGGGCAGATCATGTCTGGGAGGATCTGAACCATAAGATTGATATGATCATAGACGGGGGCCCGGTGGAGATCGGATTGGAATCCACCATAGTGGATTTTACAGAAGATCCCCCTGTGATTTTGCGCCCCGGCTACCTGAATCGAACCATGCTGGAAGCAATCCTGGGCAGGGTTCGCCTAGATCCCGGACTGAGCCAGGAGGACACCTCCATTCCTCCCAAGGCTCCCGGCATGCGTTACCGGCACTATGCTCCCAAAGCCAATCTGGCCATTGTGGAGGGAGACAGGGAGGCGGTATGTGCCCGGATAAGGGAACTGACCCATGACAGGATCCTCCAAGGGCACAAAACAGGCATCATTTGCACCGACGAAACCCTGGATCAATATCCGGAGGGCCTTTGCTATAGCATTGGCAGCCGCCGGGAAGAGGAAAGCATTGCCCACCACCTCTATGAGGTGCTGCGTCGGGCAGACCAGGAGAAGCTGGAGTATCTTTATTCCGAGTCCTTTTACACCCCCCGGATGGGTCAGGCCATCATGAATCGCCTTTTGAAGGCGGCGGGACATCAGGTGATTGAGGCATAGAGACAGACAAAAGGAGACATCATTATGGCAAAGACAGTAGTTATGGATCACCCGTTAATTCAGCACAAGATCGGTATCATCCGTCAGGAGAATACCAGCTCCAAGGAATTCAGGGAGATGATAGGAGAGGTGGCTATGCTGATGTGTTATGAGGCAGCCAGAGAGCTTCCCCTGGAGGATGTGAATATCTCCACCCCCATCTGTGATACGACAGTGAAGCGATTGGTGGGCAAGAAGATGGCAGTTGTGCCGATCCTTCGGGCAGGTCTTGGCATGGTAGAGGGAATGCTGACCATCATTCCGGCAGCGAAAGTGGGGCATATCGGTCTGTATCGGAATCCGGAGACCCTGGAACCGGTGGAATATTATTGCAAATTACCCTCCGATATTGCCAGCCGAGAGGTCTTTGTGACCGACCCCATGCTGGCCACCGGAGGGTCTGCTACGGCGGCCATCACCATGCTGAAGCAAAAGGGTGCGAAGAAGATCCATTTCATGTGTATCATCGCGGCTCCGGAGGGAGTGAAGAAGATGCATGAGATGCATCCGGATGTGGATCTCTTTATCGGCGTCCTGGACGACCACCTGAATGACCATGGCTATATTGTGCCCGGTCTGGGAGATGCCGGAGACCGGATCTTCGGAACCAAATAAAATCTGGCGGCTGTCGGGAGGATATTTTTATGAATGAAAAACGTACCGATTATATATCCTGGGACGAATATTTTATGGCGGTGGCGAAGTTGGCCGGCATGCGGTCCAAGGATCCCAATTCCCAGGTGGGAGCCTGCATTGTCAGTGCAGATAATAAGATTCTTTCTATGGGATATAACGGATTCCCCATAGGGTGCTCAGACGATGAGTTTCCCTGGGGAAGAGAAGGGGAGGATCCCTTGCAGACCAAATATGTGTATGTGACCCATAGTGAGCTGAATGCTATCCTGAATTATCGGGGCGGCAGCCTGGAGGGAGCTAAGCTCTATGTCTCCCTCTTTCCCTGTAATGAGTGTGCCAAGGCTATTATCCAGGCAGGAATCCGGACGGTCATCTATGATAGTGACAAGTACGAGGGAACGCCTGCGGTTACTGCTTCCAGGATTATGTTTCAGGCCGCAGGCGTAGAGGTGAGAAGATACAGACCCACCCGGCGGAAGATCGAGATCATGGTGTAAGCCCTTGCACCTGCACAGGCGAATCCCCAGGCAGGCAAAGGGTAGGGTTATCTTGCCAATGATGTACTAGTGCCGGTCCGGGGAATCGAAGGTCTCACAGAACCTGCAGGCGAAGGAAGGGGCCTCCTGCCCCAGAGCCAGGTGGGACTGATCCCCCAGCCGCAGGGCACGAAAGGAGGCCACTCCCGTTTGCCTTTCCTCACTTACCACCTCGGTGACGGAGCTGGGAGCCAGAGCCAGCTGATGCCACAGGAGGAAGGGTGAGACATTCCACAGGTGGGACAGGAGGGCACAGGTGATCCCAAAGTGGCAGAAGAAGGTCAAAGTCTGGTTGGAAGAAGGAGTTGGATGGTAATAGAAGCCCTCCCTCCGATAGCCATATTCTGCCAGCAGGTCATCAAAGCCTGCCATGACTCGGTCATAATCGGCGACGATATGACTATGGGCCGCCACCAGAGAGCTTCTCCAGCCCTGGGGACTGCCGGTATATTCCGGGTGAGACCAGAGGTAGGCAGGCACCATATCCCAGGGTACGCGCAGGGAAAGGGTCTGAGAATCCTCATCCGGAGGGGTATCCGGGAAACAGGCCTGCAGCTCCGGGCAGCCATTGACATCTACTGTGGCAGGAAATTCCTGCAGCCAGGGCAGAGTTTGTGCGGTCTTTCCTGTCTTTTTCAGGGAATAGGAGGCAGTGACCTGTGCCCGCCCCAAAGGGCTTTGGAAGCAATGCCCCAGCTGCAGAAGCTCTGCGGTTTCAGCCAGGAGGCGCGCTTCCTTATGCCCCTTCTCTGTCAAAGAATCATGCTCATAATCCGGATCCCCATGTCTAATGAATAAAAGTCTCATAATCAAACCTCCAGGGCTGCCCCATCCCTTCTCCTTTTGTCCTCTTAATAGGCTCTTCCCCAATAGACCATTTTCTTCGCAGGCCTTCCGCAGCAGACACAGACGTCGCTTAAATGCTCCTGGTCAAAGGGCATGCAGCGGGAAGTGGCGGCGAAGTCTTCTTTGATCTTGTCCTCACATTCCTGGCAGCCACACCACATGGCACGGATGAAGCCAGGCTTGGTATTAATGATTTCTCCGAATTCCTCATAGGTTCTGGCGTCATAGGTATGGGAATTCCGATGGTTCAGAGCTTTGTTGTAGAGGTTGGTCTGAATCTCCTCCAAGAGCTCCTCGGCTTTGGTCGGAATCTCCTCCAAGGGAAGGAGGTATTTTTCTCTGGTGTCCCTGCGTACCAGCACAGCCTGCCCCTTTTCCAGGTCCTTGGGCCCTAACTCGATCCGGAGGGGGATACCCCGCATCTCCTGCTCGGAGAACTTCCAGCCGGGGCTCTTCTCAGAAGTGTCCAGACCAGCCCGGATTCCGGCTGCCGTCAATGACTGGCGGATTGCGGCCGCCTGGTCCATGACCCCTTCTGCATCCTGACGAATGGGGATGACCATGACCTGGGTGGGAGCGATGCGGGGAGGCAGTACCAATCCGCTGTTATCGCCATGCACCATGATCAGGGCTCCAATCATACGGGTGGTCATGCCCCAGGAGGTCTGATGGACGTATTTTAGGGTGTTATCCTTGTCGGTATATTGGATGCCGAAGGCCTTGGCAAAACCGTCACCAAAATTATGGCTGGTGCCGGACTGCAGAGCCTTGCCGTCGTGCATCAGGGATTCGATGGTATAAGTAGCCTCTGCGCCTGCGAACTTCTCCTTGTCGGTCTTACGTCCCTTAATGACAGGAATGGCAAGAACCTCCTCACAGAAGGCGGCATAGACGTTCAGCATCTGGATGGTACGAGCCTCTGCCTCTTCTGCCGTGGCATGGGCAGTATGACCCTCCTGCCACAGGAATTCCCGGGAACGCAGGAAGGGGCGGGTCGTCTTCTCCCAGCGAACTACAGAACACCATTGGTTATATACCTTGGGCAGGTCTCTGTGGGAATGGACATCTCTGGAATAGAGGTCGCAGAAGAGGGTTTCGGAGGTGGGACGAACACACATCCGCTCCTGTAAAGGCTCCAGCCCTCCATGGGTTACCCAGGCTACTTCAGGGGCAAAGCCCTCTACATGATCCTTTTCCTTCTGCAGGAGGCTTTCCGGAATAAACAGGGGAAGATATACATTTTCTACCCCGGTCTCCTTGAAACGGCGATCCAATTCCTTTTGGATATTCTCCCAGATCGCATAACCGGCCGGTTTGATCACCATGCAGCCCTTTACGCTGGTATAACCTACCAGCTCTGCCTTTGTCACAACATCCGTGTACCATTGGGCGAAGTCCTCCTCCATGGAGGTGATGGCTTCTACCAGTTTCTTGTCTTTTGCCATAACTTTTCTCCTTTTCTCCTTCTGTCTATGCTATTATGGTGGCCAATGTAGCCTCCCAATTATGGCGGCCAATGCCGCCTCCAACACGAACAAAAGCCGATCCCTGAAACAGGGACCGACTGGAAGATTCGGTGGTGCCACCCTTATTAGCCGCCCGGCAGGGCGACTCACTCGTGTCAGGCTTTAACGCAGCTGCTGCGTCCTGCTCCTCGCAGGCGGCTCTCGGGGTGGGTTCCATACCTTATCATGAGAAGCCTTTCACCAAATGGCTTCCTCTCTGGACATCTTGGGGCATGTACTGGTCCCTGTCTCTGCCTTTGTTAGTTATCGCCACCCATTCTAAGATATTTCCCAGGCTTTGTCAAGCATGGCCCCGGCTTTCTTTCCTGGTGACTAGCATGGCCCCGGCTTTCTTTCCCGGTGCCCCTCGTCACTGTGGGTCAATCGTACCTTGGTCCTCCAAAATGGGCTTTCCCAGGGACATATAGGTGAAGATTCCCTCCGTCAGCACGGTGCCTTTTTGGTCTTCGATGGAGATCTCATAGACGGAGATGCGTTTTCCGTGCTTCAGTTCCCGGGCCTTTCCGTAGATGCAGGTGGTATTCAGACCGGGGCGCAGATAGTGGAGAGTGCCGTCCAGGGTGGTAACCTGGAAGCCGTAGGAGCTGGCGGCAGATCCGCCCACCACGTCGGCAGCGGTGGCCAGGCAGCCCCCGTGAACAGAGCCAATGGGATTGAGATGATCCTTGGTGATGGGCATCTCGACCTCTGCGTAACCCTGGCTGATCCGGGTGATACGCAGGCCGATCAGGTGGCCAAAGGCATTTAACTCATTTCTGCGTTTTAGCAAGCGTGCGTAATCAACTTCCATAAGAATCCTCCATGAGTTTTTTCACGAATTATAGTAGAGCCAAAGACAGGAATTGTCAACAATATTGTTCCCTTTTGCCCTGGCTTGGTATATAATAGGAGGAGGCAGTTGGCCACTAATAAAACGGAGGTATCACATGGATTACAAGGAGATATATCAATCCTGGCTGGAAAACCCTTATTTTGATGAGAAGACGAAGGAAGAACTGCGTGGGATCGCCGGGGATGACAAGGAGATCAAGGAGCGGTTTTATAAGGAATTGGAATTTGGTACTGCGGGATTGAGAGGAATCATCGGAGCAGGCACCAATCGAATGAATATTTATACGGTGCGGAAGACCACCCAGGGTCTGGCTAATTATATCCTGGCTGTGCAGGGACAGGCGAAGGGGGTAGCTATTGCCTACGATTCCCGCCGTATGTCGCCGGAATTTGCCCAGGAGGCGGCCCTGTGTCTGGCGGCCAACGGGATTAAGGCCTATATTTTCGAATCCTTGCGGCCGACCCCGGAGCTTTCCTTTGCCGTCAGATACCATGGCTGTATTGCCGGCATCAACATCACGGCCAGCCACAACCCTCCGGAATACAATGGATACAAGGTTTATTGGGAGGATGGCGCTCAGATCACCCCGCCCCATGATACCGGTATCATGGCGGAGGTGCAGAAGGTTACAGATTATAATACTGTGAAGACCATAGAGCTGGAGGCTGCGAAGGCGGCCGGACTCTATCAGGTCATAGGCTCGGAGACGGACGATGCCTACATAGAGGCTTTGAAGAGCCAGGTGCTCCACATGGATGCCATTCGGGCTATGGCAAAGGATCTGAAGATTGTATATAGTCCCCTGCATGGAACGGGTAATTTGCCAGTCCGCCGGGTTCTAAGAGAGCTGGGTTTCGAGCATGTCTATGTGGTGCCGGAGCAGGAACTGCCGGATGGGGAATTCCCCACGGTAAGCTATCCCAATCCGGAGGCGGACGAGGCCTTTACTTTGGGCCTGCAGCTGGCTCGAGAGGTAGATGCAGATCTGGTGCTGGCTACAGATCCGGATGCGGATCGGCTGGGAGTTCGGGTTAAGGATGCCAAGACAGGAGAATATCATACCCTTACCGGCAATATGTCCGGCTGCCTCCTGGCAGATTATGAGATCGGCCAGAAGAAGGAGCTGCAGGGACTGCCGGAAGACGGTGCCATGGTCACTACCATTGTTTCCTCCAATATGGCAGGAGCGATTGCCAGATATTATGGGGTCCGTTTTATAGAGGTTCTGACCGGATTCAAGTATATCGGTCAGCAGATCCTGAATTTTGAGACCAGTGGCAAGGGAACCTACCTCTTTGGCTTCGAGGAGAGCTATGGCTGTCTGATTGGCACCCATGCCCGGGATAAGGATGCCATTGTAGCTTCTATGGCCTTGTGTGAGGCGGCTGCCTATTATAAGACCAGGAATATGACCCTTTGGGATGCTATGCAGGCTATGTATGAGCGCTACGGCTATTATAAGGATGAGGTTCAGTCCATTACCCTGAAGGGAATCGAAGGTTTGGAGAAGATCCAGGAGATTATGGATACCCTTCGCAAGAATCCCCCCAAGGAGATCGCATCCTGCAAGGTGATTGGCTTCCGCGATTATAAGGAAGACAAGAAAGTGGATCTCCTGACCGGTCAGACGGGAACTACCGGCTTGCCTGCCTCCAATGTCCTGTATTTTGACCTGGAAGAGGATGCATGGCTTTGCGTGCGCCCCTCCGGTACAGAGCCTAAGATTAAGTTCTACCTCGGGGTGAAGGGAAACTCCCAGGCGGATGCGGATGCCCAGTCTGCCGCTATGAGTCAGAGCCTTATGGCTATGATCCAGGAAATGATGTGATGCCATGGAGGAAGAACGATTTACTTACGAGGATTTCAAGGGGATTATTCACAAACTCCGTTCCCCGGAGGGCTGTCCCTGGGATCGGGAGCAGACCCACAGCAGCCTGAAGAATTGCATGATCGAGGAAGCCTACGAAGTGGTGGACGCGATTCATATTCTGGAAGAGACGGGAAAGGGAGATCACCTGTGCGAGGAGCTGGGAGATGTGCTGATGCAGGTATTTCTTCACAGCGAGATTGCCGGGGAGGAAGGTCTCTTTACCCTGGAGGACGTGGTGGATGGCATCAGCCGCAAGATGATTTATCGTCATCCCCACGTGTTTGGAGAGGTGCAGGCAGATAGCTCCCAGCAGGTGCTGCAGAATTGGGACAGGCTGAAGGAGAAGGAAAAGGGCAATCCCACTCCGGAAGAGGAGATCGCTGCTGTCCCCCACAGCCTTCCGGCCTTGCTTAGAACCGCTAAGGTTCTCAAGAAAATGGAACGCTATTACGGAGCCTTCCAAAACGCAGCGGACAGTCAGGCTGAGGTCCGGGAGGCTCTGGCCCAGACCCTGCAGGAAGGGGATCCCGAGAAGAAAAAGGCTGCCGCGGGAGAGACCCTGCTTCAGCTGGTCAATCTCTTCCGCCTGCTGGATATCAATAGTGAGGAGGCTCTTACCGAGGCTTTGGAGAGGCTTTTAAGAACCTATGAGATACCGGAATAAAAGTCAGGAGTCGGCTGCGAAAGACCTTGACAAAAGGAAGTGCTAAGTATATAAATATGTGTAGAGTTATAAGTGTATGCGTTCACCAATATGCAGATATGCGGGTTGTACGTTCCTTTTAGCTTAACGAACCAATTGAGAATTAAGGTACAGGAGGACAGTTTACTCATGAACAGAACAGAATTAATAGCAGCTATTGCGGAGCAGACCCAGTTGTCTAAGAAGGATACAGAAGCAACCCTGAAGGCATTTGTAGATGTAGTGGCAGAGGAATTGAAGAAGGGTGGCAAGGTTCAGCTGGTAGGCTTTGGTACCTTTGAGGTATCTGAGAGAGCAGCCAGAGAGGGACGGAATCCCCAGACGGGCGAGACCATGCAGATCAAGGCTTCCAAGACCCCGAGATTTAAGGCAGGCAAGGCTTTGAAGGATCAGTTGAACTAATTTATGCGTCTTGACAAATTTTTGAAGGTATCCAGACTGATCAAGCGTCGCAGCGTAGCCAACGAGGCCTGCGATGCGGGAAGAGTTTTGGTAAATGACAAGCCGGCTAAGGCATCTGTCCAGGTAAAAACCGGCGATGTATTGGAGATACTCTTTGGTACCAAATCTGTGAAGGTGCAAGTACTGAATGTACAGGAGACAGTCAGGAAGGAAGAGGCACAGGAGCTGTACCGCTATCTGTAGAAGAGGAATCATCAGGCAGGTGCCCCGCAGGGTGGAGAAGTGACCATTTTGCGGGGCGCCCTTACATTTCAAAAGGGTTGATTTTCCCTCCGATGACGATCGTCATTCGTTTTTAAAATCCCATTTACGATAGAATGGTTACAGTGTCAAAAGCCTGAGCCCACGACATGCGAGCATGTCGGTGGGGGAAGGGCTTTATGACACGCCCCTCAAT
>CAVJHW010000082.1:0-11562 GCA_963649395.1 Coriobacteriaceae bacterium
AAATATCCGTGCTTCGGTGCACGCAAGCGTGCCCTCAGCCCGGCTGCTTGCCGGGACTTTTATCTATACATTATAACAAAGGCTTTTCCAAAAGGAAAGTCGCTTTCTGTCAATTTTTGCTGAATTCCTCTAATACCAGGCCTTCGTTTCGATCCAGGGTCATGCCTACGCTCCAGGAGTTGACGAAGAGGAGGAGGGGTCTTCCCTTAAGATCCATCACCTTCTTCATATCTGATGTGCCAATGATCTTGTCTACATCCACTTCCTCCCGGTTACCGATCCAGCGGATGTATTCGTAGGGCAGCATGTCTAGCCGTATCTCCACGTTATATTCATTTTCCAGGCGATATTTCAGGACATCGAACTGCAAGACACCCACAACCCCCACTATGATCTCCTCCATGCCTCCTTTGGCTTCCTGGAAGATCTGGATGGCACCTTCCTGGGCGATCTGGTTTATGCCCTTGACGAATTGCTTCCGCTTCATGGTGTCCAGCTGGGTGACCCGGGCAAAATGCTCCGGCGCAAAGGTGGGAATTCCCTCGTAGGCAAACTTCTTTCCCGGGGTACAGATGGTATCTCCGATGGAGAAAATGCCCGGATCGAAGACTCCTATGATGTCGCCTGCATAGGCCTCCTCCACCACATGACGGTCATCTGCCATCATCTGCTGGGGCTGGAGAAGACGCATTTTCTTATCCCCCTGAACATGGTAGATCTCCATACCGGCGTCAAACTTACCGGAGCAGATCCGCATAAAGGCGATTCGGTCTCTGTGATTCTTGTTCATATTAGCCTGAATCTTGAAGACAAAGGCAGAGAAGGCCTCTGACATGGGATCCATGACTCCGCAGTCTGCCTTCCGGGGCAGGGGGGAGGTGGTCATTTGCAGGAAATGCTTCAGGAAGGTCTCTACACCAAAGTTGGTCAGGGCAGAACCGAAAAATACCGGGGATAGCTGTCCCTGGCTGACCTTTTCCTGATCAAATTCTGCCGAAGCTCCGTCCAGCAGCTCAATCTCCTCCTCCAGGGTATCCTTCTGCTCCTGACTGATTACGTCCAGCAAATGGGGATCCTCCACGGGGATCTCTTCCTCAATGCCCTCCCTGGTTCCCTTCTGAGTGTCCGAGAAGACCAGCACCTTGCGAGTATTCCGGTCATAGACCCCCCGAAAGGCCTTGCCTGACCCGATGGGCCAGTTGACCGGACAGGTGGCAATTCCCAGCTCCTTCTCGATCTCATCCAGCAGGTCGAAGGTGTCGTTGGCATCTCGATCCATCTTATTGATAAAGGTAAAAATGGGAATATGCCGCATGACGCAGACCTTGAAAAGCTTCCGGGTCTGGGCCTCCACGCCCTTGCTTCCGTCGATGACCATGACCGCCGAATCCGCTGCCATCAGGGTCCTATAGGTATCCTCCGAGAAATCCTGGTGTCCCGGTGTATCCAGAATGTTAATACAATATCCCCCATAATTAAATTGCAAAACTGAAGAGGTCACGGAGATACCTCTCTCCTTCTCGATCTCCATCCAGTCTGACACTGCATGGCGAGCTGTCGCCTTCCCCTTCACCGAGCCTGCCAGGTTAATGGCGCCGCCATAGAGCAAAAACTTCTCTGTCAAGGTCGTCTTTCCCGCATCCGGATGAGAGATGATGGCAAAAGTTCGCCGTTTTTCTATTTCCTTCCTATAATCAGCCACAACAAGCCTCCCGCTATCCTGTAGATTCACTGTCTCTATGCGGAAATCAATCCGCACACCTAAGCACTTATTTTAGCACAGGGTCAGAAGTGCCGTCAATGTGCAATAAAACTCCCGTAGAATCCCGTTTTTTCGGTTTTCTATGGGAGTTTTTCCGGGTCTTTTCCGCTTACGCTATGGTGGTAGTTTTGGTTTCTTCCCTACTACCTTCCAGACAAGGGGAGTTGACTTTCCTGCGTAGCGGGGCCGCCGCAAGGCGGCATGAGGGTTTCTCAGCCCTGTGAGAGGTAGAGCTTGAAGGTGGTGGTCGCCTGCCTGCTGCTGGAGCTGGCGGTGGGCGTAGACCCATTCATAGCTACATAATAAGTTCTCCGGGAGCTGGTGGTATAGAAGGAATACGTGCTTCCTGTGCTAGCCGTGAAGGTGGTGGCAGAGGAGGACAGGCTGAGGGAGGCACTGGAGGATCCGCCCCAGAACCAGCCACCGTATGAACTGCTGCTCAGCTTCAGATAGAGCCCGCTGCCCTTATTCTGCAGGGTATAACCGCTGCCGGACTTGGTGATGATCCAAATCGCATAATCATCATCCATAGAAATAACATCATCCTCCGGTGAAACTGCCACTGTTGTCAGGCTGGTGCCGGATACAGCAAGGGCATAGTCCGAAGCAGAGGATTTGATCACATATTCGCTGCCGGAATTGATCGTTCCGTCGCTGTCCAGGCTGAAGCCGGAAGTCTGGGTCTGTCCGGCATATTGGCTGGCGGGACCAAAGGTGAAGGAAATCTCGTTCAATACCCACCAATTGCTGGAACTGGAGGTCAGCTGTAGTCTGACATATTTGGCATCCACATATTCCTCCAGGGAAATGGTCTTGGTGCCGCTGCCGGAGTAGGTGCCCACCGTCGTCCAGGAGCTTCCATTTACAGAAACCTGAAGATTCGCCGACCGGATATAGTCGCTGGCATAGGAGGAGGTCACAGTTACTTCGGAAATCGTGTAGACATCATCGAAGCTCACCTTGTACCAGTCACCGCTGGACTGGGCAGATGCCAGCCAGGCATAGGTGGAGGTGTCACCGTCCAGAGCCAGGGAGGCAGAATAGGTAGAGTAGAAGGACAGGTTAGAGCTTCCGGTCATGGTCTTGGGAGTTACCACCTCCACAGCAGACTTGAGACCTGCCTTGGCTGTCAAAATGGCCGCCAGCGCCTGATCTACCTCACTTTGCAAGGCCCGATCCTGATCATAGATGATCTGACCGGCGGCCACTGCCTCGGTATAAGCGGCATAGCTTTCATCGGTATAATCTCCCTGGTCTACCAGGCTGTCCAGCTCTGCCTTGAGGGCTGTCTTGTCGGTATGGAGGGTATAGACCAAAGTCACAGTCTCCTGGGTATTTCTTCCATAAACTCCGGAGACCGAATCGGGAGTCAGATAGCTTGCGATGGCTTCCGGAAGGATGGTATAAGAGGTTCCTTCCTCGCCGGTCAGGGTCTGACTCTCTTTCAGGGTCTGCCCCAGGTCATCCACATACTTCACGATGACCGTGCCATAATAAACCTGAACCTGGAGGCTGGCCTTGGCTGTCACAATAGCCTGCAAAGCCTGATCTACCTCACTTTGCAAGGCCCGGTCCTTGTCATAGATGATTTGACCGGCGGCCACTGCCTCGGTATAAGCGGCATAGCTTTCATCGGTATAATCTCCCTGGTCTACCAGGCTGTCCAGCTCTGCCTTGAGGGCTGTCTTGTCGGTATGGAGGGTATATACCAGGGTGACGGTCTCGCTGATATCCTTGCCATAGGTTCCGCTGACCGACTCAGGAGTCAGATATCCCTCCAGGGTCTCTGGAACAACCGTATAAGCGGTTCCCTCTCTGCCCTTCATCTGGACATCCGCCTTCAGGGTCTGGCCCAGGTCGTCCACGTATTTCACGATTACTGTGCCATAATATACGATCTCCGTCCCCAGCTTGGTCAAAGCCTCGTAGAGGGCCTGGCCTGCCTGGTTGATGGCCTGCTGCTGGGTCTGGGCCTCAGCCAGATCCGAAGTCTCAGCCACAGAAGCTGCTGCCTTGGCATTTGCGATCAAGCTGTCCATCTCCAGAGACTCCCAGTTGGCATAGAGGCTGGGGTCGATAGTCTCAGCGAAGGCAATCAGGCTATCCAGGGAGGCGTGATCCGCCTGATAAGCCTCGGATCCGCCGCCTGTCTGACGGTAGAAATACACATTATTGTGGTTCTGGCTGCCGGAGGTATCCCAGGCAGACAAGAGGCATTGGCCGTTGGAGGGCTGGTAGCCGCTTCTGTCCGAATACATATCCAGACGATAGCCGTTGGAGCCGGAAGCATTTACATAATAAGCATTGGTCCTGGAACCGGTGGTCAGGGCCAGGGCTGTATTGGAACCGGTAAGGCTAACATTATTTTGACCATTGATACTCAGACTTCCCTCTCCGTTGGCTGCCGAGATAGTATAAGTACCATTGGAAGCCGTGACATTCCACAGGTAATTCTCGCTGTCCAGGGAGGAGATATCTACGGTCCCTGCTGATCTGTCCACATAGTTGGTCACCTGGGTGGTAGCCAATCCATAGGGAGAGGAGGTCTTGGCGGTAGTCGAAACCGCATAGTAGTTAGAGGAGCTCTCATTATTGGTATTGTAGATCACCATCACATAGGTGCCATCCTCAATACCGTCAGTATCCAGAACGTAGGTCACCTCTCCTCCCACGCTGACGGTTGCCACACTTCCCTCCGTGAAAGTAGGCAGTCCGCCGCCGGTGGAGGTAACAGAAGCGGTAACCGGCTGAGCCAGCTCCTTGCCGTCTTCCACCATGGAGGCCGTAACGGTATAAAGGGCATCCTCCGCTGCTTCGTCATCCTCCAGGAAGAGGTCCGTGATATTTTCCGCCAAGGTGGTTGTGACGCCGGAAAGGGTCTTCTGCACGGTGTAAGTCACAGCCTTATCCGCCTGGGGAGCAGTCCAGGTCAGGGTGATACCTGTCATGGTCCGTCTGGTGGCAGTTACCGTGAATTCCCCGATCTCATAGTCATATCCTACCGCCTGGCTGATGGAGCCTGCAGCCGGGAGACTAGCGAAATCTACGGAACCGGACAGGGTCAGGCCGCCGGGGGCAGCCGTAAGCTTGCCGCTCCAGGTGGAATAACTGTCGGTGCAGACTGTGCTCCAGCAGCGCTCTCCCACCGTATAAATCTTCTGCATCATATTCTTGTAATTCTCTGCGAAGATCGTGGCTCCGTTCTTATTTTTATTGAAGGCATAATCCGTCCAGATAGCGAAGGCAGCTCCCAGGAACTTGTCCTCATTCGCATAATCGCTGACCCATTCCTGGGGGGTGTAAGAATAGGAAGAAGTCCCCCAGCTATAGACCTTGCAGCCGGTTACGCCGGGATTCCAATTGGCATAGAGCTTATCCACATCCTGATTCCAGACATAGGCGCTGCTGATTCCGCTGCAATAAGCATAATAGAGCCCCGCCTGATAATTGAAGTTAGCCAGGCTATATCCGGCATCGATGAATTCCTGGGCGCTGACTGCCTCGGTGGTCCAATAGAGCACCACGATATCCTTGGAAATGGCAGAGGACAGATTCTTGAATCCATCATTGAACATGCGAGTGGTCATGCCTTTGGACTTAATATAAGTATTCAGGTCGTTGACATAGCTTACAAAGGTGGAATTGGAGGAATTCAATCCGGAGATAGCATCCGTTACCTCATCCGCTGCAATATTAAAGCTGGTGCAGCCTTTGGAGGCAAAATAATCCACATAAAGCTTCACCACCTCCTGACCGAAGCTATAAGCTGTGGAATCCAGGATGTTCAAGGCCACCTTCCCGGTTGCCGAATCATAGTCCGAAGCGCTGGCGCTCTTGAAGAAGGAAGAGTTGATACTCTTAATTCCTCCGATGTGACCCGGGCTGTTGAAGGTGGGAATGATCTGAACCCCATACTTGTCGGCCTCGGCGATGATCCCGTCCATATCCGACTGGGTCAGGTATTCCGACGGCTTAGCCTTGGTGATATCATAAGTGGTTCCTCCTACTGTCACATCCATCTCATCCAGGAAGAAACGGGTGGCATTGTTGTTGGAGAAATCCAGATAGAGGGTATTCATCTTATTCCAGGCAAGGGTATGGATGAGCGCCTTGATGGTGGCTGGGGAAAAATAGATCCTTCCACAGTCCAGATAGACCGAACGTTCCCTGACATCGGGCCAGTCGGTCACCGTCGTGCAAGCCAGGCTGGTGCCGGAGGCACAGGTCTGGGTCAAAGTGATAAGAGCATAGAATACCCCCGCCGCATCATCCGCTGTAATAGTGATCCGGTCGGTGGAAATATTCAATACATAGCCCTCGCTATGGCCGGTAGCAGAAGAATCCAGCCGGATTACGATATCCCCTGCCTGCGCCCCACTCTCCTTGCCGTATACAATGTCCAGAGGCGTAGAGCTGGGAATCGCCTTACCAGCCAGCACAGACGCAGCCGTCTGTACATAAGTAGCCAAAGTAGTTCCTGTCGGATCCGTGTCCGATACAAGAAAGAGTCTGGAATCAGCAGTCAGACTAAATGTCCCATCTGCCGTCCCGCTGCTTCTGACTGCCGGCGTCGAAGTCACGGCCCCGCCAGAAGCTGCTGACACTGACAAAAGCCCCATCGGCATCGTAGATACCAAAAGGGCAAGCAATGTCAGGAATGCAATAACCTTTTTTCTCATGAATATGGTCCCTTCCTGATGCACACAGGCTCAAGCAAAAACAGCCGGAGGCACCAATAAATTTAGTAGGTTAGACTCATCTAACTATGTGCAGGAAGAATTCCGCTTTCTTCTTCCACAGCCCACAAGAAAACCAGTTTAACCCCAATTACTACAATAGCACAGGGAAAAGCCGCTTGTCTACAAAATTATGATATATCACGCTTTGTTTTTGCCTTCCCTTAGTGAAAATTGAACGAGGGAAGGGCTCAGATTTTATTCAGATTTTCAAAAACAATTCTTGCTTTCCAGCAGGGGATTGTATACAATATGGAGAAAAGGGGGTTCTACGAATGTTGACAGGAAAAACAGTCCTATTGGGGGTCACCGGCAGTATCGCAGCCTACAAAATCGCCTATCTGGCCAGTGCGCTGAAGAAGGAAGAAGCCAATGTCCATGTGCTGATGACCAGGAATGCCACGAATTTCATCAACCCCATTACCTTTGAGACTCTTACAGGCAATCGATGTCTGGTGGACACCTTTGACCGGAATTTTGAATTCCAGGTGGAGCACGTCTCCTTGGCCAGGCAAGCCGACCTGGTTCTGATCGCCCCGGCCAGTGCCAATGTCATCGGCAAGCTGGCACATGGCATAGCGGATGATATGCTGACCACTACCGTCATGGCCTGTAATCAATGCAAGAAGCTGCTGGCTCCCGCCATGAATACCCATATGTTTGAGAATCCGGTGGTGCAGGATAATCTGAAGCAATTGGAGGGTTACGGATATGAAGTGATCGCTCCCGCCTCCGGCTATCTGGCCTGTGGAGACAGGGGGCTGGGCAAAATGCCGGAACCGGCCGTTTTGCTGGAATATATCCAACGAGAGATCAGCCGGGACAAGGATCTGAAAGGCAAGAAGATTCTGGTAACAGCGGGTCCCACCCAGGAGAGTCTGGATCCAGTGCGCTATATTACCAATCATTCCTCCGGCAAGATGGGATATGCCATTGCCAAGATGGCCATGCTTCGAGGAGCAGAGGTTACGCTGGTCAGCGGACCTACTGCCATAGAGCCGCCCCTTTTTGTCCATACCATTCCTGTGGTATCAGCCAAAGACATGTATGAGGCTGTTACCTCTGTCAGCCACCGCCAGGATATCATTATCAAGGCAGCCGCCGTGGCGGATTATCGGCCCTCCACAGTTAGCCAGGAAAAGGTGAAGAAATCCGACGATCAGCTGTCCATCCCCCTGGAGCGGACGGATGACATTCTAAAATATCTCGGGGACCATAAGAAGCCCGGCCAGTTCCTGTGCGGCTTCTCTATGGAGACCCAACATCTTATCAGTAATTCCAGAGCCAAATTAGCGAAAAAGAACCTGGATCTCATCGCAGCCAACAATGTCAAGGTGGAGGGTGCGGGCTTTCGGGGAGATACGAATCTTTTGACTCTGATTACACAAGAGGAGGAGGAAGTGCTTCCCTTGCTCAGCAAGGAGGAGGCCGCTTCCAGACTTCTCGATAAAATCCTGGAGCTTCTGAACCAGAAGCGCTAGGACACCTATTTGTTTTGAAAGCCCCGACAAGCAGCCGGGCTGAGGGCAAGCTTGCGACGCAACGCTAGTCCCCTTGGGGGCTTGCACCGAAGCACGGATATTTGTCGGGCAAGCCGGTATCAACAAGTAGCCCGATAGGGCGGATTGTTGATGCTGGCGGCAGCTGCGGGAGCACGCAGTGCGGAGCAGCTGGCTTTCATACGTGGTGGTGCCGGGCAACGCCTGGCATGGGGGGTTACTTATCAATCCATCAACACCGTGCTGTATCCGGGAAGGGTCAAGACCCCGGGGACGGAACAGCAACAAGGAGGACAAGATGAAACAACATGCAAAGCAAGGCAACAAGAGAAACCTGTCAACCAGTCAGATGGCTTTACTGGGACTTATGGTAGCCGTTCTTCTGCTTATGGCTTACACACCCCTGGGCTATCTCAACATCGGCCCCCTAGCCATTTCCTTTAATGTCATCCCCTTGGCCATCAGCGCCGTCGTGCTGGGACCGGTGGGAGGCGCAGTGGCAGGCACGGTTTTTGGCCTGACCAGCTTTGGACAATGCATCGGCATCGGGGGAACCAGCGCCATGGGTGTCATCTTATTTGGCATTCATCCGGCCTTGGCCTTCCTGCAGAGATTTGTGCCCCGTCTGTTAGACGGCATTTGTCTGGGATATATTTATCGCTTTATGCGCAAGAGGACCAATACCTATCTGGCCTGTGCAGTGACCGGCTTCTTCTCCGCTTTTCTAAATACCCTCTTCTTTATGGCCGCCCTGGTGGGACTCTTCGGCCATACAGAATACGTGCAGGGACTGATGGGAGGCAGAAATGTCATCATCGGCTGCTGCATGATGGTAGGAGTCAATGCCATCTGTGAGATGATCTCCTCTACAATTATTACCGGCGCCGTGGGATTGGCTCTGTCCAAGGCTCATCTGATCCCCTCCTCCGGGAAGGCTCAATATTGCTAAGGGACCAGCGAATGGCTGCCCAAGGCAAATGATATAAGCCCTCCCAGGGTGCGGACATGGGAAACGAAAGCAGATCGGAGAGCGAAGCAGATGATTTTAGCGATTGACATAGGAAATACAAATATTGTGGTGGGCTGCCTTGATGAGCAAAGGACTTATTTTATAGACCGCCTGGCCACCAATCGGTTCAAAACAGAGGTGGAGTATGCCCTGGATTTGAAAACGGTGCTGGCTCTCCATCAGATTCAGCCGGAGGAGATAGAGGGTTCCATCATCTCCTCCGTGGTTCCCCAAATCACTGACAGTACCCGATGGGCGACTAAAATGGTATTAAAAAAGGAGCCTCTGCTCCTGGAGCCTGGAATGAAAACCGGCTTATCTATCGTGACCGACCAGCCCAGTCAGGTTGGCCGGGATCGAGTAGCGGATGCGGTGGGGGCTTTGGCTGCCTACCCACCTCCCCTCATCATCATTGACCTGGGAACCGCCACAACCATTTCCGTCATCAATGCCCAAAGGCAATTCATCGGCGGTCTGATCCTGCCTGGTATCCGGGTATCGCTGGATGCCCTGACTGCCAGAACCTCCCTGCTGAGCGGCATCAGCATCGAGGCCCCCAAACAGATCATCGGGAGAAATACCATGGATTCCATGAAGAGTGGGATTCTCTATGGCAATGCAGCTGCCTTGGACGGTATCATAGACCGCATAGAGGCTGAATTAGGGGAAAAAGCCACCATAGTAGCCACCGGCGGCTGGTCCGGACGCATCGTTCCCCATTGCAAAAGGGATATCATACGGGAGGAGGATCTCTTGCTGAAGGGATTGCTGACCATATACCACAAGAATTCCACAACTACCCAGAGACGGCTTCCAAATTACTCCTCATCCCATTGTTGCAACCCATCGTGCAAGTAATCGAGGCAAAAAAAGAAATGATAGTCAGTAAGCAGAACAAAACCAATGCAAAGTCTAATTACGACATCCAGACAAACCAGGCGCAGGAGCTTTTCCTGACCTTCGACCAGACCGAAATCCTCAGAGAGTTCGGTCTGCGCAGTGACCCAGAATACATCTATATCACCTTTGTCTGTCAGGAATATGCCATTCACCGTGCCACAGGGGAAATCCGCCTCCCCGACAGCGACAAGAAGGCCGGATTTCACGAGGTCTTATCCATCTTTGACATGCTCTGCAAGGGGCAGGGACGCCCCCTATTGAGTGGATCCTGGGAATCTCTCAGTGGTTTGGGGGGCTTCATTGGAGCCGGTCACAGCAACAGCTCCATGTTAAACCCCTACATAGCAGCCTTTACCAGTAAGACCCGGGAGCTGACTCAGGCCTGTCTGGCATTGGGAGGCAAACCCATGAAAACAGGAGATGTCAGCTTTCTGCTGCCCGTTTTCGACTTCTTTCCTGTCTGGTTCCAGTTCTGGGACGGGGATGAGGAAGAACCTGCCAGTCTGCGCTTTCTATGGGACAAGCAGACTCTCCGCTATCTTCACTATGAAACCCTATGGTATATCATGATGCATATCCTGGAGAAGCTGCTGAAACTCACCAATACAGATTGATATGCCGACTGGTTTTTTATCATGCTTTCTTCATCTTCGCCTCAAAGTCAGCGGGATTATCTGCACAGGCAGCAGTCAAAATCCAACTATGAAGAAGATCAGAATCATCTGTAGATATGATTTTCTTCTCCAAGGGGGACGGAACCTCCCCAGAAAAACGCAAAATTCGGATTAAGGTTTCTTTGTCCTTAGCCATAGCCTCACTCAGAGTCTCTGCCTTGACTTCTGCCTTGACTTCTTCCTTAACTTCTGCTTTAACTTCTTCCTTAACTTCTGCTTTAACTTCTTCCCTGACTTCTTCTCTGACTGCTGCTCGTTCTTGTTGCCTATGGCGCTCAGCATCATATTCATACAAACACATCTTATACACCTCCGATTTGTTCTTTCGCAGGAAGCCTGCCAGGATTCCCTCTGCAATGCAGTCGTCGATCGCTCTTTGTATCGCTTTCTCTCGCTCACAACTCCCGGCATATTCTCGAACTCTGGCGACAAATTCCGTATAATCCTTGAGAACCTGGCACTTATCCATCAGCCTCCCGTTGAACCCCTTGTTAATGTTGAGCATGACCGCCTTCAATTCCAGTTTGGGATCCTCCTTACATCAATAAAGTGTGCAGGAGACCTGTCCTTGTCAACGAAGCTGTCTGTTCTGGGTACTTCTGGGGAAATCTCTCTGCAATTAGGAAAAAGGGTAAAAGCATTGAGATTTCAAAACTGTTTCAGAAATGGAAATAGAAAATCAGATACGCAGAAGCGTCAGAATGAAAACCTGGTTATAGGGATTGCTTTGTACTTTCACAAACCGCAACCAATAATGCTTTTCTACATTATAGCACCATGCAAGGATTCCTGTAAAGAAAATATTTCTGTTTTTTGAAATTTATTATAATTCTTTTGAAAGCACAAGCTCAAGGAAAAGCCTCCGACAGGACTGTCCCGGCAAGAAATATTGGTTACAGTGTCAAAAGCCCTTCAATGAGGGTGAAGTGGGCGAAAGCCCCGCGAGAACCCGAATTGAGGGAGGGTGCTGTGTGCCAGTGGC
>CAVJHW010000083.1:0-3604 GCA_963649395.1 Coriobacteriaceae bacterium
GGGCGGCACAATCGGTCACATTCCTGCCGATGGGTCCGATCTGGTCCAGGGAAGATCCATAGGCGATCAGGCCATAGCGAGAAACCGCTCCGTAAGTGGGCTTCATTCCCGTTACCCCGCAAAAAGAGCTGGGCTGGCGGATGGAACCGCCGGTATCACTGCCCAAAGCACAGGGAACCTCTCCCGCTGCCACGGCTGCACAGGAGCCGCCGGAGGATCCTCCCGGCACATGGTCGGTATTGCATGGATTCTTAGTCACTCCATACCAAGAGGTCTCCGTGGTGCTGCCCATGGCAAATTCATCCATATTGGTTTTTCCCAGGATGACCATCCCTGCCTTTTCCAGATTCTTCACTGCCTCTGCATCATAGGGCGGGATAAAATTGTACAAAATCTTGGAAGCGCAGGTTGTCTTCAGCCCCTTGGTGCAGATATTATCCTTGACCGCAATAGGTACTCCCGCCAAAGGACCTACAAGTTCCCCGGCATCTATCTGAGCCTGGACAGCATCTGCCCGCTTCAGGGCCCCCTCCTCATCCACCGTGATAAAGGCATGAACCTGGGGCTCCTGGGCCTTGATGGCATCCAGGGCCGCCTGGACAGCTTCTCTCACCTTGATCTCTCCTGCCTTGATCCGAGAGGAAAGCTCAACCGCAGTTAAATCCATACTATTCACCTGTCTTTCCTCCTATTCTACAGTCTTTGGCACTTGATATTGGCCGTCCTTTGCCTCCGGCGCATTGGCCAGCATGGCCTCCCGGTCATCGGTATTGGTCACCACATCCTCCCGAAATACATTATGTACCGGAAAGACATGGGACATAGGTTCTACACCCTTGGTATCCAGCTGGTCCAGTTTGTCAATATAGTCCAGCATCTTCTGCATATCATCCTTGGCCTGGATCTTCTCCTCTTCCGAGAGTTTCAGCTTGGCCAGAATACCCACATATTCTATGGTTTCATCGGTGATCTTGCTCGCCATCCCTTCTCCTTTCCCTGCTGCATCCTGCTCTTTTCTCCTTCCAATCGCTGAAAGGTGCGGACCAGCTGGCTTTTCTTCCCTGCAGGGGCTGCCCAGGCAGCCCCTGAGATATTTTATAAGTTCTTGATACGGTGAATGGCTTCCAGAGTATTTTCATAGGTGCCAAAGGCAGTAACCCGGAAATATCCCTCTCCGTTGGGGCCGAAGCCGGATCCCGGTGTGCCCACCACATTGGCCTCCTCCAGCAGATAATCAAAGAACTTCCAGGAATCCATGCCCTTAGGTGTCTTCAGCCAGATATAGGGGGCATTGACACCGCCGGAGACGGTATAACCGGCCTCCTTGAGACCCTGGTAGATGACCTTGGCATTCCTCTTATAGTAGGCTACCTGGTCAGCCAGCTGCTTCTTGCCCTCCGGAGAATAAACGGCTTCCCCCGCCTTTTGAACGATATAAGGTGCTCCGTTGTACTTGGTGCCATGTCGTCTTGCCCAGAGACTGTGCAGGGAAACCTCTCCGCACTTCAGATCCTTGGGAACTACTGTGAAACCCAAACGGAGGCCGGTAAATCCGGCATTCTTGGAGAAGCTATGGAATTCAATAGCACAGGTTCTGGCCCCCTGGCATTCGTAGATGGAGTGGGGCACATCCTCTTCGGAAATATAAGCCTCATAGGCTGCGTCATAGAGGATCACGGCTCCGATTCGATTGGCATAATCCACCCATTCCTGCAGCTGAGCCTTGGTAATGGTGGCCCCGGTGGGGTTGTTGGGATAGCACAGATAGATCAGATCCGGTGTCTCCCGAGGGAATTCCGGGGTAAATCCATTCTCTGCCGTACAGGGCATATAGATGACCTTGGAAAACATCTCTGTCTGAGGATTCCAGTCACCGGCTCTTCCTGCCATGACATTGGAGTCTACATAGACCGGATAGACCGGATCACAGACTGCGATGCGGCAATCCTGGCTGAAAATCTCCTGGATATTGCCACAGTCACATTTGGCTCCGTCAGAGACAAAGATTTCATCCGCATCGATTTGGCAGCCCCGGCTTTGGTAGTCATTTTTCGCAATGGTCTCCCGCAAAAAGGCATATCCCAGATCCGGCGCATAGCCCCGGAAGGTCTCTGCCTTCCCCATCTCATCCACTGCCTCGTGAAGAGCGGAGAGAATGACCGGTGCCAGGGGCTGGGTCACATCGCCGATGCCTAAGCGGATCAGCTGTTCCTTCTTGTCCGGATGGCTTTCGGAATAGTTTGCCACCTTCTTTCCTATGGTGGAGAAGAGATAACTTCCGGGTAACTTCAGATAATTCTCATTGATTTTGAACATTTTCTTCCTCCTGGATCGGTTTTCATTCGTGGTGGTGCCCCACGTCCTGTGGCGTGGCCTTTATTCGTAGGACATCAAGGTCAGGATCATCTGGGCAGTCTCCACTAACCCGGTCCCGTTGTCCATACTATGCTTCTGCAGATAGCGATGCGCTTCCGATTCTGTCATATGATTTCTCTCCATCAGGAGAGCCTTAGCGTGGTTCAGTACGGTCTGCTCCTCCTGGCTTCTGGCCCTGGGCATGGATCTGGCCTTTTTCCTCCGCCGGATCGCCTTTTGCTGCATCATGCCAAGGGTATCTGCCAATTCCCGTACCGACAGGGGCATGGCCAGGGACATCACATCAGAGCCCTCCACATTGCCCAGGGCTCGTCTGGAGCAAAGCAGCAGCATCTCAAAGCCCACCGGCATACAGTCCTTTAGCTCTGCAAAAAACATATCCGGCAGTTTATAGCCGGAGACTACGATCCCGTTGTCGTAGATATTCATCTCTGCCAATGCTGTCGCCGCAGTAGTGCAGACTGCGTCTACCTCAAAGCCACACCGCACACAGACATCCCTGATCTTCTTCGCATCCTCCATTTTGGGAAAAACCACAATCAAACTGCTCATTCAGTCTGCCCCTTCCCCTTTGATTAGATACGATAGAGATACTTGCTCACTTCCCAGTCAAAGACTTGGGGCATATACTCATTCCATTCTTCCTTCTTTACCTTCAGATATTGGTCTACAAATTCCTGTCCAAGAAAGCTTCGCACAAAAGCATCCCCCTCCATGGCCTCAATGGCCTCTCCCAGGGTAGAAGGCAGGGTGGCAACCTGATACTCCCTCTTCTCCTCCTCCGTCATCTGATCCACCTCTTTGGATATGGGCTCCGGAGGCATGATATGATTCTTGATCCCGTCAAGGCCTGCCGCCAGGCAGATGGTAATAGCCAGATAGGGATTGGCTGCAGGATCCGGAGACCGCAGCTCCACCTGGGTCTTATTCTCCCGGTCAGAGGGGATCCGAATCAGGGAAGTCCTAAAATGGGTAGACCAGGCAGTATGAACCGGAGCATCATTTCCGGCAATTAAGCGCTTATAGGAGTTAATCAAGGGATTGGTGATGGCGCTCATCCCCCTGGCATGCGCTAAAAGTCCTCCGATGAAATAGAGGGCCTCTTTGGACAGCTTTCGAGGGGCATCCTTGTCATAGAAGAGATTCCGCCCGGTCTCATCGTAGAGGGCAAAATTCAGATGCATACCGGAGCCGGGCAAACCTGTCTTGGGCTTGGGCATGAAGGTGG
>CAVJHW010000083.1:3643-11400 GCA_963649395.1 Coriobacteriaceae bacterium
GCATACCGGAGCCGGGCAGACCTGTCTTGGGCTTGGGCATGAAGGTGGCATGGAGGCCGTGGCGTCTGGCAATCGTCCGAACAGCAAACTTAAAGGTCGTAAGACTATCTGCAGCGGCGACTCCTTTGGCACGATGAAAATCAATTTCATGCTGCCCCGGAGCCATCTCATGATAGGAGGACTCTACCTCAAAACCCATGTCCTCCAGAGTTAGAACCATGTCCCGCCGGGCATTTTCCCCCATATCATTGGGAGCCACATCAAAATAGCTTGCCTTCTCTGGCGTATTGGTTGTCGGATTGCCATTTTCATCGGTCTGGAAGAGGAAGAATTCACATTCCGGCCCAATATGGAAGTAATATCCCATCTCTTGCGCCTGCCTAAGATAATTCTTCAGAATGCTTCGAGTACAATTCTCATGGGGTCTTCCGTCCGCCAGGCAGACATCGCAGAGCATTCGGGCCACCTTACCCGTCTGAGGCCGCCAGGGCAGGATCACGAAACTGTCCGGATCCGGATGCAGGTAAAGATCCGTCTCATCCTCAGAAAATCCCCGGATAGAGGCCCCCGGAAAGAGGCACTTATTGTCCAATGCTTTTTCCAGCTGACTGGAGGTAACCATGATATTCTTCAGGGTTCCAAACATATCCGTGAACTGCAGCTTAATGAATTCTACATCCTCTTCCTCCGCCAGCTGCAGAATTGCTTCCTTCGTATACTTCGCCATGGCAGGTCTCCTTTACTCGAAAAGAGGGGCCGCAGCCAGCGGCACCCTCCTATTACCGTGCGTTTTACACGTTGATTATACAGATTTCCTTTTTTTTTGTCAACGGACGTTTCACCTCCTTTCAGAAAGTGCTGCTACAGAAGACGCTGACTTGATGACAGCATTCCGCTCCAGGAGCAAATCCCTCATTTCCCGGATGGTGGAGGTAGTAAAGAGATCGGTTAGGGTGAGCTCTGCTTCGAAGGTCTCCCGCAGAGCCGATAACAGCCGCATGGCGATCAGGGAATTGCCGCCCATGGCGAAGAAGTCAGAATCCAAATTCACTTCTTCCCTCTCCAGATTCAGGAGCTGGCAAAATCTGGTTTTTAAGAGCTCCTCCAGGGCGTCTCCTTCTTGGGAAGCAGGCTTTTGCTCCGCTTTTTCTTCTGTGAGGGAGGCGTAGATCCGCTTGAGTTCCTCCAGATCTGTTTTCCCATTTCTTGTCATTGGGATCTCTTCCAGGTACAGGAATCGTTTGGGCATCATATAGTCCGGGAGCCTTTGTTCCATCAGGTGGCGGATGGCATTGGTATTGACATCAGCCTCCTTCCTAGGACCTGTATAAAAGAGAATGATCTGCTGCCTGTCATTGACCAAAGCTGCCGCCTGTCCCACTTCCTCGACCTCCTCTGCTACAGAGGAAATGGCTGACAGTTCGATTCGTTTTCCGTTGATCTTGACCTGCCGATCCTCCCTTCCGTCGAACAGGATGGTTCCGTCTTCTCGATAATGACCCCGATCCCCCGTATGATATAATCTCTCTCCCTTCCAAATGACAAATTTTTCCTGGGTCAGGGCCTCGTCCTCACAATAGCCGCTGGCAACTCCGATTCCTGCCCCATAGAGGGTGCCGGTCACTCCTATGGGCACTTCCTGCATATTTTCATTGAGAATATAATAGCGGTTGTTGGCAATGGGCTTTCCATAGGGGATGACTGCCTCTGCCAAATCTCTTTCCTCAATGTCATGGAGGATATTCCACAGGGTGGTCTCCGTGGGTCCACCGGCTGATACCAGCTGCAGGGAGGGCTGGTATTCCCTGATCTTTCGCAAGAGGCTGGGCTTGATATAATCTCCTCCCAGGATAAGCAGGCGCAGGGAGGACAGGGTACTTGCGGACTTTGCTTGACTCCCCACTGCCTCCAGTAGCATTTCCTGCAGGGCGGGGACACTGTTCCAGATGGTTACGGGATGCTGCCTCATCAGATCCAGCCAATATTCCGGATCCTTGGCATGCATTTCATCCGGAATGACCAGGCTGGCACCGGCCTGAGCCATGCCGAAGATGTCATAGAGAGACATATCATGGGCCATGTTGGTCACTCCCATGGCTATATCCTCGCAGGATACCTGATATCTTTGATTGGTGGCCAGGATGGCATTCAGGAGAGACTCCTGGCGGATCATCACCGCCTTGGGGCGGCCGGTAGTTCCAGAAGTATGGATAATCAAACCTACCTCCTGAGGGGACACCGAAGGGTGTGTCGCTAAGATCTCTACCTCCTGAGGAGATGCCAGGGTGGGTTTTTCCGGGTTCCCCTCTTCTTGTGCAAAAAGGGGAGCTACGCATACCAGATGGGGAATTCGGCCTTCCAAAGCCTCTCTGTCCTTCTCCGATACAAGAAGGGTCTGGCAATGGATCCAATGGAGGGCAGAGAGAGCCAAATCATAGGAATAGGTATATTCCACGGGAACGTAGACGGCTCCCATATAACAGATAGCCAGGGCACTAACCAGGGCCTCCATGCTCTTGCCCATGTAAACAGCCACCTTATCCCCCTGGGAGATTCCTAAGGAGCGCAGGTGATGGACCAGTCTGGATACCCTTTCATAAGTATCCTGGTAGGTATAAGTTCTATCCAGGGTTCTGATATAGGGACGGGAGGCGTAGGTGTGAAAGCTCTCCGCCAGCATCTGACCAATGGACAGATCCCTGCGCTCTGTCTGCGTATCGTTGGTCCTGTCAATGATCTGTCGGTCTTCCTGGGGCAGGGGGATTTCTGTCCTGGAATTCCAATATTCCTCCTGATAGGCAGCCTGAAATAGGATTTCCTTTTGCATTTGGGCCAGCTTTTCCAGGATCTCACGGCGGATCAGACCCTTTAAGCTATTATAATTGAACTCAATTCGGTCACTGTAAACACAGGTATTAACATCGATCCAGATCTGGGAGGTATGATTCTCCTGATAGCGGATTCGCATCCCCTCCTTCTGGATCTCGATGAATTCCTGCTGGAATTCCTGGGCATCCGGCAGCATGCCAAAGACCAGGGGGGCCAGGACCTCGCTATAGCCATTATTTCTGCGATAGATTTCTCTGGTAATCTCCATTCCGCTGAAGCTGTTATGGTCCTTCAATTCCATGATCTGCTGCTGGGTCTTGACTACCTTGTCATGGAAGGTATCCTCCGGACAATCCTCCATGGTAAATAAAAGGAAGGAGGCACATTCCCCCAGCACCTGAAAGATGTCTTCGTGGAAGGGGGGCCTGTAGAATTCCGGAATATTCAGCAAAAATCTTCTCTTGTCGTTCCACCTGGCCACTGCCAGGCCGAAGGAGGTCATTAAAACGGAAAAGGCGGATACCCCGTGGGCCATGGCTTTCTTCTCTATCTGGTTCCAGACTTCTATGGGAAGACCGCATTCCACCTGGATTCCTTCCACCGATTCCAGTTCTGTAATATCTCGCTCCAGCGGGAGGGTTCCGGCTGTCGGCAGGGAGGGAATCTTATTCAGCCAATAGTCCCGATCTGCTTTGTATTTTTTGGTTGTCTTCAAGGCCTCCCGATAACGGATATAATCCCGGAAGGTTACCCGCAAGGGGGGCAGGGCAAGCTGTGGATCCTTATAAAATCTGCCCAGCTCCGTAAAGAAGAGCTGGAAGCTCCAGCCATCCATGATCTGGCCATCGGCATAGATATGCAAGATTACGAAATCATCCGCCAATTGGGTCAACCGACATCGGAAAAGGGGCGCCTTGGACAGATCCAGACGGGTGGATACCATCTCCTTTCGGGTCTGTAAGAGCTGGCCATGGATCTCTCCCTGACTTCTGCCCCTCATATCCTGGATGGGGATGGTGAAATCCTCCAGCTTTTTTTCCACATGCTGCATGCCTTCGCGATCGATATACATACGGAGAATATCATGACGCGCAATGACCTTTTCAAATACCCGGAAAAGACGGTCGTGGTCGTAGGCCGGGCATTCGATCTCTACATAGCCTGCCGTTGGAATGCTGTGGAAGCCCTCTGTCTCATGGGCGCCGATATAGTAGGATTCCTGCAAGTCGCTTAAGGGAAATGGCTCATAGCGGCCTTCCGGATCCGGCTTAAAATCGGCCAGCTCCCTCTTCTCATCGAGAAGTTCGGAATCGGTTCTGACTTCGTGGTCCATATAATCAGCCAATTGCTGAATGGTGGCATACTTGTACATAGTGGACAAAGAGATATCCCTATGATGATTCTTCAGCTTCGTCAGCACACTTATGGATTTAAGGGAGTCGGCTCCCACGGTGAAGATATTGACATCTGTGCTGATCTCCTCTAGTCCCAAAGTTTCGCAGATGATGTCGTGAAGGAGCCGTTGGGTCTTTGTAGTCGGCCTAACCAGAAGGGAAGTCCCTTCTGTCTCCTCTCCCATCTCATAGGGCAGATCCTTCAGGCTGACCTTGCCGTTGGCGCTTAGCGGCAGCTCATAGAGGGCATAGATCTGGTCTGGTATCATATAAGAGGGCAGCTCCGCCCTTAAGGCGGCGAAAAGCTCCTCCTTGTCCTTATAGTCCTTTTGACCGGCATTGTAGCCCAGGATGACATGCTGATCGAAGGCTTCCGCCGGACTGGTTTCCAAAGGATAGGACATGGTCTCTATAAATCCACAGGTCTCCAGAGCTGCCTTCCACTCCCGGGCTGACAATAGGGGGGCATTTCGCTGAAGACGTTCATCCTTGTAGCCGGAGAAGCCCTCGATGAAGCCGATGGATACCTTATGGTAGATCTTGTTGCTGGTTACCTCCAGGGCTGCCAGCATCCCCTCCTTGGCCAGCAGATAACGGAAGTGCTTGAGGGTTTTCTGAATGATTCCGGCATCGTGGAGAACATTGGCTCCGATGATAATATCGAAGCTTTCCGGCTGGTAGCCCTGGCTTTGGGGCAGTTGGTCAATATTGAAAATGCCATATTTGATAAAATCATAGGCTGCGAACTCTTTTTTGGCCTTTTCCGTGAAGAAGGTGGACAGGTCGGTAAAGGTATATTCGATCTTATAGTTACAAATCCTCTCCAGGATAGCACTCGTGGTGCCTCCGGTTCCGGCTCCGAATTCCAGGATGCGAACCGGCCTATCCTTCTTCCAGTTTTGGATGTAGGATTCGATGGCCTGAGCCGTCAGCTGATTCATATATTCCGCCACCGGATTGGTTCGATAGATATTTTGCGCTCTGTCGGTCTGCCCCTCCGGGAAGAGAATGGTCAGGGGATTGACATCTGCTTTCAGAATATCCAGAACATTTTTGTTGCACAGAAGCAAAAATTCAAAGGACCCTCCCCAATAGGCGACTCCCTTCTTCTGCAGGATCTCCTCGTAGAGACCATCCACATCGGTTTCCGTCAAAGGGCTGATACACGCATAGAGCCCCTCTCCCACCTTACGAATGAGCCCCTCTTTTGCTATGACCTCAGCCCATTGACCCACCAGCTTACTATATTTCTCCACAACCTGTCCCCTTAGGAAGAGCTCCTCCAGAGAATAGATCTCTCCCGGCTTCTGAAAGAAAGAAAAACGACAAAAAGCATTGTGGATAATGGCTGTGCTGACCCTTTCCAAGGCCTCTGACAGGTCCGCATATTCCTCTACCGTCAGGTGGGTGGGCAGCTGGGCCTGGGCAAGACCCAGGTCTTCTGCCTGCCTGTCGGCAGTGGCCTTGATCCACTTGGCATCGTAAGAGCCATGGTCGGAGGGAACGTAATAAGCCAACAATTTCTTGCTGTTTCCGGAGCCGGATACAACCTGGGCTACTGCAGAAGCAACCTGATCCTGCTTCTTCAGACAGGACTCGATCTCCCCCAACTCGATCCGGTTGCCATGGATCTTCACCTGGCTGTCTTTCCTGCCGCAGAATACCATATATCCCTCCGAGGAGAAATATCCCCGGTCTCCTGTGGCATACAATCTTCCATACAGGGGATGGTCAAGAAAGGCTGCCCTTGTTTTCTCCGGGTCATTTTGATATCCCCTAGCCAGGCCAAGGCCGCCGATATAGATATCGCCCACCACATGTTCCGGAAGAGGGGTCAGATCATATCCCAGGACATACATGGTTTGATTGGCCAGGGGGTAGCCATAGGGAATGCTTTTCCAGTCCGGCTCGACAGATTCGATGGGATAATAGATGGACCAGATGGAGGCCTCCGTGGCCCCTCCCAAACTGATCACCTGGGCATTGGGAAATTTCTTTTTTATTTTTCCCGGAAGATCCACTGGAATCCAATCTCCGCTTAAAAGCACCAATCGAAGCCTGGGATTGATAGAATCCTCCTCTAATTCATTGACCAGCAGCTGCATGAGGGCTGGAACTGTATTCCAGACGGTGATGGGAAAATCTCTAAGAGCCTCCATCATGCCATAGATATTTTCCTGCTTGTCATGGAGATAGAGGCTGGCGCCGCAGGTCAAGGCGCCGAAGACATCGTAGACGGACAGGTCGAAGCCAAAGGAGGAGATACCGATCCATTGATCCTCCTGACGGAGCCGGAATCTTTGGTTCATATCCATGACGGTATTCATCATGGCCTTCCGGCTGATCTCCACCCCTTTGGGATTGCCGGTGGTGCCGGAGGTATAGATGACATATAAGAGGGCATCCTTGTCCTCCTTGGGCAGGGTTTCGAAGGTATCCGGCCAGGCCTGGCAATCTGCCTCCCAATAGAATTGATCTCCCAGGAGGGCAGCGGAACAGCTTTTCTCCCTAATGTAATCTTTTCGCTTTTGAGGAAGTCCGGTGGCGATGGGCACATAATAGCCTCCGGTCTTGGCCACGGCCAGCATATGGACGATGGTGGAGCAGGCCCGCCAGCCCTCGATGAGAAAGCCCCTTCGGCAGCCATATTTTTCTATCAAATAATGGGCCTCCCGGGTGGACATTTGATCCAGCTCCTCGTAGGTCATCTCCGAGTCTTTGGTAAGTACCGCGGTATCATCCGGATAAAGCTCTGCCTGCCGGTGGATCAAGGCCACCGGCGATTGGTAGTCCAACTCTTCCCTGGTATCATTATATTGTGCCAAAAAGGCAGAGGTGGTTTCCTTCAAAATGGCTGATTGCCCGTAAAGGGCTGTCTCAACAAAATAATGTTGCATCAAAGTCAGCTGTTCCCTATCCCAATATTGGCTGGGATAATCCCAATGAATGGTCAGGGCTCCGTTTTTCAGGGTAATCTGGTTGTCCAGGAGGACCTGGGGGGTCTGACTGGCCTGGTAAACCCGGCGGCCAAAGTCCTCCCAGCCCTCCTTGGCCAGGTCAAAAAACATGCCGGTAAAGACAAAGGGAAAGGCTGTCTTGTCCTCCGCATCATCCTTGGCGCAGACGTCCTTGGCAAAGGACAGGATATTGCAATTCAGGTGTTTTTTATAGAGACCGATCTTTTTCTGGGTCCGCCTGCTGATCTCATAGAGATCCAAAGCCGGGTCGCTGAAATCAAAATCCACCGGCAGGATCTTGGTAAAGTCTCCCATAACCAGGGAAAAGTCCTTATCCCCGAAAGCTTTTCGGTCGGATATGGTCATGTTGATGGTGAGTTTGGGGACATTTCTCCACTGGGAAACCGTCTTAGCGTAGGCAGTAAGCAGGTAGATGGAAGGAAGAATTTTCTCTTTTTTCAGGGCTTTCTCCCGTTTCTGCCAAGGGACTGGGGAAATGGTCTGCTCCAGGAAAGCAAATCGGGGGATATCTTCTGCCCCCTCCTCCCTTTTCTCCAGAAAGGGACCTGCCTGAAAG
>CAVJHW010000084.1:0-11366 GCA_963649395.1 Coriobacteriaceae bacterium
GTGCGGAGCAGCTGGCTTTCATCCGTGGTGGAGCGGGACAATGCCCAGCATGGCGCAGAAGAACCCACAGGGAAGAGATTCCCTGTGGGTTCTTCTGCGTGGCGGAGCGGGTCAGCTGGCCTTCCTTCGTAGTGGAGGCGGCACCAGTCGGCCTTCCTGCGTGGTGGAGCGAGACAAAGTGCAGCATGGGGGTTTACAGAGAAGAAGGCTTGTGCTATACTTCGGTTAGTTAATTCTAACCAGGAGGCAGGATATGTTTTTATCATTACACCAGATTACCAAGTCCTTCGGCCAGGGAGACAGCCGGGTGGAGGTGTTGAAGGGAATTGATCTTTCCATTGAAAAGGGAGAATTTTGTGTTCTTCTGGGCCCCTCCGGCTCCGGAAAATCTACTCTCTTGAACATTATCGGGGGGATTGACCGAGCCGATGGGGGTCAGATCTCCATCCATGGGGAGCAGATGGGCCAAATGACGTCGAAGAAGCTGGGTCTCTACCGGCGAAGACATCTGGGCTATGTCTTCCAGATGTACAATCTCATTCCCAATTTGACGGTCAGGGAAAATATTGAAGTAGGAGCTTATCTCAGTCCCAATCCCTTGGATGTGGAGGAGCTTCTGGACACCCTGGGACTGGCTGATCACCAAAGGAAGCTGCCTAATCAGCTGTCCGGCGGTCAGCAGCAGCGGACGGCCATTGGACGCGCGATTGTGAAGAATCCGGATATCTTGCTCTGTGACGAGCCCACCGGCGCCCTGGATTATGCCACCTCCAAGGAGATTCTTAAGTTAATTGAGACGGTGAATCGTAAATATGGCAATACCGTGGTGATGGTCACTCACAACGATGCTATCAAGGATATGGCAGATCGGGTGGTGCGGATCCGTGACGGAGCCATCCGGAAGAATTACCGGAACGACCAGCGGCTTGCCGCAGCGGATCTGGAATGGTAGGGAGGCGGAGATGAGAAATCCTTTGCATAAGCGCCTTCCCAGGGAGCTAAGGAGTGAATGCGGGAAATATTTGGTGATTTTTTTGATGATGATCCTCTCCATCGGCTTTGTATCCGGTTTTTTGGTGGCTGACGGCAGTATGCTGACGGCCTATCAAGAGGGGTTTGAAAAATATCAGATAGAGGACGGTCATTTTCGCCTGGCGGGCAAGCTGAACAAGACCCAGACCCAGAAGCTAGAGGCAGGGGGAGTGACTCTCTATGAGAATTTTTACCTGGAGAAGGATTTGGACAATGGCAGCAAGATGCGGATCTATGCCGATCGAACCCAGGTAAACCTGGTCTGCCTGATGGAGGGAAGGCTTCCGGAAGGAGAGGGGGAGCTGGCCATTGACCGAATGTATGCCGACAATAATCAGATTGTCGTGGGGGACACCCTGCAAAGTGGGGGAGAGAGCTGGAAGGTGACAGGTTTGGTGGCTTTGCCGGATTACAGCTGTCTCTTTGAAAATAATAATGATATGATGTTCGATTCGGTCAAATTCGGGGTGGGAATCGTATCCCGGGACACCTTCCAGGCTCAGGACGCTGACTTGATCAAATATGTCTATGCCTGGACCTATGACCAAGAACCTGCGGACGAGAGCCAAGAGAAGGAAATGGCAGAGGCCTTCATGAAGCTGGTCCATCCATCGGCCACTTTGGAGGAGTTCCTCCCCCGTTATCTGAATCAGGCTATCACCTTTACCGGTGAGGATATGGGAAGCGATCGGACGGCGATTCTGGTATTTCTCTATATCGTCATCGCCATTTTGGCCTTTGTATTCGGCATCACCATCAGCAATACCATTGTCAAAGAATCCAATGTCATCGGAACTCTCCTGGCCTCCGGCTATACCCGGGGAGAGCTGGTGCGGCATTATATGGCTGCCCCCCTGTTGGTCACCCTGGTCAGCGCCTTGGTGGGCAATATCCTGGGTTATAGCCTCCTGAAGGAGGTATGCGCGGAAATGTATTACGGAAGCTACAGCCTGCCCACCTATCAGACCATTTGGAGCCCAGAGGCCTTCCTCCTTACCACCCTGGTTCCCCTCCTTTTGATGTTGGTGGTGAATGTTACGATTTTGATGCGGAAGCTGTCCCTGGAACCCTTAAAGTTCCTAAGGAGGGATTTGAAACGGAAGGGACAGAAACGGGCCCTTTATCTAAGCCCCAGGCTGCCCTTCTTTGGCCGCTTTCGGATGCGGGTGATATTCCAGAATGTCAGCAACTATCTCCTGCTGCTGGTGGGAATCCTATTTGCCAACCTCCTGCTCATGTTCGGTTTGATGTTCCCCCCGGTTCTATCCCATTATCAAGATGTCCTGCAGGAGAACCTTTTGTGCAACTACCAATATATCCTGCAGATGCCGGCGGGAATGACAGAGGAGAATCATACGCTGGAAGATCTGGTTACCATGCTGCTTTTTCCATATGAGATAGAAACAGACAATGAAGACGCGGAGAAGTTCAGCGCCTATTCCCTGGAAACCACAGATCCCCACTTTAAGACAGAGGATGTGATGCTCTATGGCCTGCAGGAAAACAGCGCCTATATTGACCTTGACTTCCCTGAGGATGGTAGCGTCTATATTTCCTCTGCCTATGCGGATAAATGCGGTTTAAAGGTGGGGGACTCCATCACCCTGAAGGAGGCCTATGAGGATACTACCTATACCTTCACGGTAGGAGGAATCTATGATTACCAGGGAGGCGTAACCATTTTCATGGACCAGGCCCAGCTGAATGAAACCTTTGACCTGGATAGGGATTCCTTCAGCGGTTACCTGTCAGATACGGAAATTACAGATATTGACGAAAAATATATAGGTTCCGTGATTGACCTGGACAGCCTGACCAAGGTCAGCCGTCAGATTACAGTTTCCATGGGAGGGATGATGGGGCTGGTGGATGCCTTCGCCGTGGTCCTTTTCCTGATTCTGATCTATCTCCTGTCCAAGATCATCATAGAGAAAAATGGTCAGGCCATCTCTATGGCCAAGATCCTGGGATATGCGGAAGGAGAAATCGGCAGACTCTATATCCTGCCCACCTCCATTGTCGTGGTGGCTCTTCTGCTGCTGAGCCTGCCTATAGAAAGGGTCGTGATGGAGAGCCTATTTCGAGTCATCATGCAGACCAGCGTCAATGGGTGGATCCCCCTCTATTTTGACCCTGCCATCTATCTCAAAATGTTTGCCCTGGGCTTTGGCGCCTACCTGGTGGTAGCGGCCCTGGAGCTTTGGAGAATCCGCAAGGTGCCCATGGACCTGGCCTTGAAAGAGGTATTTTGAAAGCACCCCATTGTTTACAACATTGCGACGGCACAGTATAATAGAAGAAAGAGAGGGAGAAGATATTTCTAATGCTTCTAGGGAAACAGATGGGAAAGGATGGTGATTTCTATGAGAAGGGTGAGAAAAGGTCGGATTGTGACAGCAGGTCTTGCCGCCTTGCTGACCGGGCTTCTGGCGACAGGCTGCGGGGCAGATAGTCGGGTCTCCCAGGCGAACACGCAGGGATATAGGTCTGAAGCAGATGATAGTGCTTATCATCTGGATACGGATTATGCCATGGCGGGAGAGGATTCCTATGAGACGGAGGCGGGGCTTGTAAGCGCGGATAGCCCTTCCGAATCTTCTGCTGGCTTATCCTCTTCCCAGGACCTGCAGGCTAGGGACAGCAGCCGCAAGCTGATCCGTTATCAATCTCTGACCCTGGAGACCAAGAAGTTTGATACGGTAACGGAATGGATTCAGACCCAGGTAAAGAGTGCCGGTGGCTATGTGGAGAATTCCAACATAAGCGGTTCGGCGGATTCTGCCGGGACTCGTTATGCCAGCTATACCCTCCGTATTCCCACAGCAGGGCTGGATGATTTTACGGAGGCTCTGAAGCAGGAAGGCACTGTGACAAGCTATTCGGAAAATGTGGAGGATGTTACTCTAAGTTATACGGATACTGAGAGCCACATTGCCGCCCTGAAGACGGAGCAGGAGACCCTGATGGATATGCTGTCCCAGTCGGGAGATCTGGATACCCTGTTGGCCATTCAGGAGAGATTGACGGATATCCGGTATCAGCTGGAGAATTACGAGTCCCAGCTGCGGATCTATGACAATGATATTGATTATAGCACCATCTATGTGACCCTCCATGAGGTGGAGAGGGAGAAGGCTGTGGAGAATGACAGCTTTGGCAGTCAGATCAAAGAGCATATTTCCTCCGGCTTCTATAACTTTGGCAAAGGGGCACAGGCCTTTCTTCTGGGCTTCCTGGGTCTCTTGCCCCTGTGGATCCTGCTGGCCGTCCTAGGCTTGGCTGCTTGGGGGATTGTAAGGAGGGTTCGAGGAAAGAAGAAGAAAGACAGGCACAGAGGCAAAAAGGATCAAGACAGACCTGGTCCGGGAGACCCGGAAGACAAAAATCAGGCGTGACTTTCGGGTTGTGAAGCCGGGGGATCGGCCCATCGCCCGCGCCCTTTTCCGCAAGCTCTTTGCTGTAAACACCCATGTCGACCATGCCGACTGACGCTGACTCCACCACGAAGGAAAGCCGACGGACGGCGTTACAGGGAAAGAAAGCCCACAAGCCCCTGCAGATTCCAGCTATGGATTCTGCAGGGGCTTGCCAACTTTTAGGAAGTCTTGCTTTTAGAAATTTTTACTTCTTCTTGTCCTTCTCTATGCTGAATACGCTCTTTGTCACCATACGGGTCAGGGCGAAGAGGGCTAGGACGTTGGGGATGACCATCAGGTTATTGAACATATCCGACAGCTCCCATACCAGGTCGTTGGAGGCCAGGGTGCCCAGGAAAATAAATACCAGGGCAATGATCATATAGAGGGTGGTGGCCTTGCCCTTGAAGAGGTATTCCACATTTACCTTGCCAAAGAGATTCCAGCCCAGAATGGTGGAGAAGGCAAAGAAAAACAGGGCGATGGCGACGAAAGCGGAACCTAATTGGCTGCCCATGACACTGCCGAAGGCAGTTTGTGCCAGGTTAGCCTTGCCCAGAGTTTCGGTGACAGCACCGGTATAACCATTTTCCAAAAGGCCACCGGGGGTATAGAGGGTGGAGATAATCACCAGGGCATTGAGGGTCAGAACCACAAAGGTGTCGATAAATACGCCAATCATGGCTACACAGCCCTGCTCATGGGGATGCTTGACGTTGGCCAGGGCGTGGGCATGGGGGGTGGATCCCATACCGGCCTCATTGGAGAAAAGGCCTCGCTTGGCACCCTGGGAGATGGCGATCTTAATGGCAGCACCAAAGCCGCCGCCGATGATGGCCTGGGGCTGGAAAGCATATCGGAAAATCATGGCAAAGGTGTCAGGAATGTATTGGATCCGACAAATCAAAACGAACAAACCGCCCACCAGGAAGAGAGCAGCCATGACAGGTACCAGCTTCTCTGTAACGGAGGCCAGTCGGCTGACACCCCCCAGGAAGATGATGGCACAGATAATAACCAGAATAATACCCACGATCCAGGAGGGAATGCCAAAGGCGTTCTGGAAGGTAGAGCCGATGGAGTTGGACTGCACCATGCAGCCGAAGAAGCCCAGAGCCAGGGTAATGGCAATGGCAAAGAAAACAGCCAGGAAGCGGCCGAAACCACCGGTAAATGCCTTGTGAATGTAGTAGACGGGACCGCCCTTAATATCCCCCTTCTCATTCTTCTGCCGGGTCAGGATAGCCAGGGTCGCTTCCGCGTAGATGGTGGACATTCCCAGAAATGCGATAATCCACATCCAGAAGATGGCACCGGGACCTCCGGTAAGGATAGCGCCGGAAGCACCGACAATGTTGCCGGTACCCACCTGGGCAGCAATGGCAGTGGCCAAAGCCTGGAACGAGGTCATACCATGGGACTGCTTGCCTCCCTTGAGGGAGAAGTTGCCGAATACCAGCCGCATTCCCTGACCAAAGCACCGCACCTGGACGAATTTGGTATGTACAGAATACCAAATACCTACTGCGATCAGCAAAAAGATCAGAATGTAGTCTGACAGATAGGCATTAATGGTTTGTACGATAGATAGTAGTGTCATGTTCTTTTCCTCCTTAACCTTTTCAGACTGCTTGGCAGTCAATGCAATAAAAAATGACCATAACGGTCATTCTGAAAAAGAACAGGCAGGAAGACCCTCCCATCTTCGGGGGGAAAGGATGTAAGGTCTCTGTCTGTTTGCCTGAGAGATTCAGTTCCTTCACTCTTGCGAACCTTGCACCTTCGGCACCCACCCTTGTGGGATTTTCCAGAGCGTCCTCCGTCTCCAATCTTCCTTAGGAATTTAAGAGATTTCACCGGACAAAAATCATGTTAGCATAGGACAGAATGTCTGTCAATATACCGATGCATTGTTTTGCAAATAAGCAGAAGGAGCGGGGAAAGCGATCTTCCCCAGTATTGACAGGGAGGGCTGCCACATATATAGTAGGTAGGAGACAGAAGGGATGTTTCCCGGGAGTTGACCCGGAGAAAAGGGGTGGATCGTGAAAAATTATTCGGAGAACGAGAAACAATACCATACCCAGGTGGGAAGTGGGGATGTGGGACGGTATGTGATCCTGCCCGGAGATCCCAAGCGCTGCGAGAAGATTGCCCAATACCTGGAGGATGCGCATTTCGTGGCCGACAGCCGGGAATATGTGACCTATACCGGCAGCCTGGAGGGGGTGAAGGTCAGTATTACTTCTACCGGAATCGGCGGTCCTTCCGCCTCCATTGCCATGGAAGAATTGTATCAGTGCGGAGCGGATACCTTTCTTCGCATCGGCACCTGCGGAGGGATGCAGCCGGAGGTCAAAAGCGGAGACCTGGTGATAGCTACCGGAGCTATTCGTATGGAAGGCACCAGCCGGGAATATGCCCCCATCGAATTTCCGGCCCTGGCTCATTTGGATGTAACCAATGCCCTAGTGATGACGGCAAAGGAGGAGAAGCTTCCCTTTCATGTGGGGGTCGTGCAGAGCAAGGATGCCTTTTTTGGCCAGCACGAACCGGAGAAGATGCCGGTTAGCTATGAGCTGATGAATAAATGGGAAGCCTGGAAAAGGCTGGGATGTCTGGCCTCCGAGATGGAGACGGCAGCCCTCTATATTGTGGCCGCCAAGCTGAGAGCCCGGGTGGGGGCCTGTTACCTGGTGATGGCCAATCAGGAGAGAGAAAAGCTGGGACTGGACAATCCGGTGGTTCATGATACCGACCGGGCGGTGCAGCTTGCGGTGGGGGCCATGAGGAAGCTGATCCGGCAAGACCAGGCTATCTAGCACCCCCTGCTGCCCGAGGTCCAGCGCCATCACGAAGGAAAGCCAGCTAGTGCCGCCACAACCAGGGAAAGCCAGCGGATGCCGCCCCAACCAGGGAAAGTCAGCGGGTGTTGCCACAACCAAGGAAAGCCAGGGATGGAGTGATGAAGGACGAATATGCGGATGTGATCGTGGATATCAGTCAGGAAAAATTGGACAGAGCCTTTCAATATCGAATTCCACGAAGGCTGCAGGGGCAGATCTGTGAGGGGATGCGGGTGCTGGTTCCCTTTGGAGGGGGGAATCGCAGGGTAGAGGGTTATGTGATCGGGATGGGCAGCCAGGCCAAATATGACCCTTCTAAAACCAAGGAGATCATCGAAATTCCCCAGGGAAGCATCCCGGTGGAAGCCAGACTCATTGCCCTGGCGGCCTGGATTCGCAAGACCTATGGCTCCACCATGATCCAAGCTCTGAAGACCGTGCTTCCGGTGAAGGAACAGAAAAGGGCTAGGGTAAAGAAGAAAATATGCCTGAATATAGAAGAAGCCGGAGCCCAAAGCTGGCTGGAAGAGTTCCGCCGCCGCCATTATAAGGCCAAACAGAGGCTCTTGGAAGCCCTGCTGCGTACTCCTGAACTGGAGGACTCCTATGTAAGAAAAGAATTGAAAATTACCGGTGATACCCTGAAAGCTATGGAGACGCAGGGGATTCTTCGGGTGGAGCAAGAAAGGATCTACAGGAATCCTGTCCCCTGGGAGGAGGAAGAGCAAGGGAAAAAAGGGGGAGCGTGGGAAGGCGAGGAAGCCTCCCTGAACCTTGCCCAGGAGGAAGTTGTGGAGGGCCTTATGGAGGAATGGGATTCCGGCCCGGGGCGCCCCTGCCTGCTCCAGGGAGTCACGGGCTCCGGTAAAACCATGGTATATATCGAGCTGATTCGACGGTGCCTGAAGAAGGGTGGACAGGCGATTCTCCTGATCCCGGAGATTGCTCTGACCTGGCAGACGGTGCAGCGCTTTCACCGTTCCTTCGGTAACCAGGTGACAGTGCTGCATTCCCGCCTGACTCCGGCAGAACGCTATGACCAGTTCGAAAGAGCCCGCCGGGGGGAGGTTCAGATTGTCATTGGGCCTCGCTCTGCTTTATTTACCCCCTTTCCCCACCTGAAGCTGATTGTGATAGATGAGGAACATGAGACATCCTATCGGAGTGAGGTGACCCCCCGGTACCATGCCCGGGAGACAGCGGAGGAAAGGGCAAGGCTGGAGGGAGCCCATCTGCTTATGGGCTCGGCCACCCCTTCTGTGGATGCTTTTTGGCGCTGCAAAAGGGGGGACTATGCCCTTTTTCGCCTGGAAGACCGTTATGGCGGGGCAGAGATGCCCCGGGTAGCTGCCCTGGATATGAGGGAGGAGCTGAAGGCCGGGAATCGCACCATGTTAAGTCGCAGGCTGCAGGAGGCTATGCAAATCCGCCTGGAGGCAGGGGAACAGACCATGCTTTTTCTGAATCGACGGGGGTATGCGGGCTTTGTCTCTTGTCGCTCCTGCGGATATGTGGTAAAATGTCCCCATTGCGACGTTTCTCTTACCTATCACAAGGGGGGACGGTTGGTCTGCCACTATTGCGGCTTTGAACGAGACCAGATCCAGAACTGTCCGGAATGCGGTTCTCCCTATATAGGAGGCTTTCGAGCCGGAACCCAGCAGGTGGAGCAAGTGGTAAGGAAGATGTTTCCCCGAGCCAGAACCTTGCGGATGGATGCAGATACCACCAAGGGCAAGGAGGGTCATGAGCAGATCCTTCGCAGCTTTTCCGGAGGGGAGGCGGATGTGCTCATCGGCACCCAAATGATCGTCAAGGGGCATGATTTCCCCCGGGTAACCCTGGTGGGAGTGCTGGCGGCGGATGTTTCTCTCTATGCCAGCGATTATCGGGCAGCGGAGAGAACCTATCAGCTTCTGGTACAGGCGTCAGGCCGGGCAGGTCGGGGACGGCTGGCCGGAGAAGCCCTGATCCAGACCTATCATCCGGAACATTATAGCATCCGGGCGGCTCTGGACCAGGATTATGACAGCTTCTACCGGGAGGAGATCAGCCACCGTCAGATCTTGGGCTACCCGCCGGTGGCCAATCTGCTGGCGGTTCATGGTTCCTGTCCGGAGGAGGAGGCCTTGGCCAATGCTATGGAATTCATCCGCAGGTATCTGATTCGGTGTCAGGGAAGCCGGGAGATGCAGCTGATCGGACCGGCTCTGGAGACCGTAGCCAGGATACAGGATTCCTACCGGCAGGTTCTCTATGTGAAGTGTCCCTGCCCGGAGGAATTGATAAGGATTCGGACTCAGCTGGAGCGTTATATCGACATCAACCGAGGCTTCGACCCCATACAGATCCAATATGATTTTAATTAAGGAGAGCAAAAGAATGGCTTTAAGAACGATACGAATTGCAGGAGATAAGGTCTTGGGAAAGGTCTGTCGGCCGGTGACGGCGGTGACCCCTCGGATCCGGGATCTGGTGGAGGATATGTTTGAGACCATGTATGACGCCTGTGGAGTGGGTTTGGCAGCCCCCCAGGTGGGCATTCTCAAGAGAATCGTTGTCATTGATACCGATGGGGAGAATCCCCATGTTCTCATCAATCCAGAGATTTTGGAGACCTCCGGAGAGCAGACCGGAGATGAGGGGTGTCTGAGTCTGCCGGGCAAGTGCGGCACGGTCACCCGCCCCAATTATGTCAAAGTACGTGCTCTGGACCTGGAGATGCAGCCCTTTGAACTGGAGGCGGAGGGCCTCCTGGCTCGTGCCATTTGCCATGAATGTGATCATTTGGAGGGAATTATGTATACCAGCCATGTCATTGGCGCTTTGCGGGACAATACAGCTTCCGAGGAGGATGAGGATTCATGAAAATCGTATTTATGGGAACACCGGATTTTTCCGTAGGAGCTTTGGAGGCTCTGATTGCCGCCGGTCATGAGCTGGCCGCCGTGGTGACCCAGCCGGACAAGCCTAAGGGCCGGGGGCATGCCCTGCAGACCACACCGGTAAAGGATGCAGCCTTGGCTCACGGTCTGCCGGTCTGGCAGCCTAAGAAGGTGAAGGATCCGGCCTTTTTGGAGGATTTAAAGCAGGTTCAGCCGGATGCCATCGTGGTGGTGGCCTTTGGTCAGATCATTCCCCAAGCTGTGTTGGAGCTGCCCAGGTATGGCTGTATCAATGTACATGCCTCTCTTTTGCCCAAATACAGGGGAGCGGCTCCGATCCAATGGGCAGTCATTGAGGGGGAGGCGGTCTCCGGTGTAACCATTATGAGAATGGATCAGGGGCTGGATACAGGAGATATGCTATCCAGGGTAGAGGTGCCCCTGGCAGAGGATGAGACCGGAGGCAGCCTCTTCCATAAGCTGAGCCAGGCAGGCGCAGAAGAGCTGGTGAAGACCCTGGCGGATCTGGAGGCCGGTAGAATACAGCCCCAGAAGCAGCCGGCAGAGAGTCCCACAGACTATGCCCGTATGATTCAGAAGTCAGATGGCCAGATCAACTGGACCCGGGATGCCCTCAGTCTGGAAAGGCTGATTCGAGGCCTGAACCCCTGGCCCAGCGCCTATACCCACCTGAAGGGAAAGACTTTGAAAATATGGAAGGCTGCCCTGGTTCCCTCCTCCCGGGAGGAGACCTCCCCCCAGGGAGAATCCTCTCCCGAGGAAAAGTCTCCTTGCAGGCAGGAAGCTCCTTACCTTCCGAAGGCCCCTGTCCGTCGGCCCGGAGAGATCCTGTCGGCCGACAAGGAGGGACTTGTGATACAGACAGGAAAGGGAGCCCTGCGGATCCTGGAGCTGCAGTTGGAAGGAAAGAAACGGATGGAGGCGGAAGCCTTTCTGCGGGGATATGCCCTGGAAGTGGGAAGCCTGCTGGGCGAATAAAGGGGCGACAGCCTCAGAGTGAGAAGCCCTGCCTGGCCAGTGTGAGGCGACAGCCCAGGGGGTGAGAATGCCTGCTGGGAAGGTGTGAGGCGACTGTCCCGGAGGCGAGAATTCCTCGGGGCTGGGTCAGATAAGGAGAAGGTCTTAAGTAATCAAAATTATTGACAAAAGTGATTAAATGTGCTTAA
>CAVJHW010000085.1:0-11294 GCA_963649395.1 Coriobacteriaceae bacterium
GGGCACCACCAGGTCGAAGATCAGGTGGGCCTGGTCCTTGCCAAACAGGGCACGAAAATCATGAAAGGATAGGCGGGGTTCCAGAACCTGAAGAACCCGGGACAGCTTGGTGCGGGCTGCCAGGACTCGTTCGTCCTCCAGCTCTACCGGATCCATATGGATCACCAGCAGGATGCCCAGTCGGCGGGCTGCTTCCCTCTCAGCCTGGTCGATGATCTCATGAGCGGCCTCTGCATCCATATTGGCGGGAACCTCGGCATGAATAGAGGCCATGCTGTGGTTGGGACCGTAATTGTGCACCATCAAATCATGACTTCCCAGGATTCCCTCCCGGGATTCCACCAGACAGGTGATCTTCTCATAGAGCTCCGGATCTGTTCTCTGACCCAGCAGGGGCTCCAGGGTATCCCGGGCAATGCCGATACCGGACCAGATCACAAGGATCGACACGGCCAGACCTGCGATTCCATCCACATTCACCCCCGTAAGACGACAGATCAGAAGGGAGAGCACCGTGGCACCGGTAGTAGCCACATCTCCCAGAGAATCCGCTGCCGTGGCCAGCATGACCTTGGAATCGATCCTCCTGCCCAGCCTCCGGTTCAAAACCGCCATCCACAGCTTGATGCCCATGGAGACCAGCAGCAGGATCAAGGAGCTCCAGCGAAAGAGAATCTCCTCCGGATTGCGAATCTTGCCCAGAGAGCTCTTAAAGAAGCTGAAGCCCACCTCGATGACCAGAAATGCCACCACCAGGGCCGATATATATTCCATCCTGCCATGGCCAAAGGGATGCTCCCGGTCAGCAGGCTTACCAGCCACCTTCACGCCGATAAAGCTGATGATGGAGGAGGCCGCATCCGACAGATTGTTGAAGGCATCCGCCGTCACCGCCATGGAATGCAAGGCCAGACCCGTCAGGAACTTTCCCATAAACAGGAGCAGATTGCAAAAGATCCCCACCAGGCTGGCCAGGATCCCATACTCCGTCCGCACCTTGACATCCTCCGTCTTATCGTAATTCTTTACAAATCTCTTCACCAGAAAATCAATCATGGAACTTGCCCTCCGTCTACCTTTATAGCAAGACGGCTCCGGGTTTGTCAAGAGCAACAAAATCCCGGAAAAGCCTTCTCCCTGATTGTTTTCCTTAGGCAAAGGTGCTATACTGAACCAAAACTTATCTGTATGCGGAGGGGAATTATGAGAGCACAGAACCTGACCCTGATGACGGATCTCTACGAGCTGACTATGATGCAGGGCTATTTCAAGAATCCAACGGATCAAATCGTCGTATTTGATGCCTTCTACCGGAAGAATCCCTGCGGAGGCGCTTATGCCATCTCAGCAGGACTGGAGCAGATCATAGAATATGTGAGAAATCTGCATTTTGCTCCGGACGATATTGACTATCTGCGGAGTCTGCAATTATTTGAGGACGATTTTCTGGAATATCTGAGGGGATTTCATTTCACGGGAGATATCTATGCGATTCCAGAGGGAACCGTCATTTTCCCCAGGGAACCCTTGATCAAGGTAGTAGCTCCGGTGATGGAGGCCCAGCTGCTGGAGACAGCTATCTTGAATATGATCAACCACCAGTCTTTGATTGCCACCAAGGCTTCCCGGGTGGTCTATGCCGCCCAGGGGGACGGAATCATGGAATTCGGTCTGCGGCGGGCCCAGGGACCGGATGCAGGCATCTACGGGGCCCGGGCTGCCATGATCGGAGGCTGTATCGGCACCTCCAATGTTCTGACGGGGCAGATGTTCCAGGTACCGGTCAAGGGGACCCACGCCCACAGCTGGATCATGAGCTTCCCGGATGAATATACCGCCTTCAAGACCTATGCCCACCTCTATCCCAAGGCTTGCATCCTGCTGGTGGATACCTATGATGTGATCAAATCCGGGATTCCCAATGCCATACGGGTCTTTCAGGAGATGCGGGCAGCCGGGCTGGAGATGAAGGGATATGGCATCCGCATTGACTCCGGAGACCTGGCTTACCTGTCCAAAAAGGCTTACGAGATGCTGAAGGAGGCAGGCTTTGGAGATGCCATCATCTCCGCCTCCAGTGACCTGGACGAATATCTGATTGACAGCCTGAAGGCTCAGGGCGCCAAGATCAACTCCTGGGGGGTGGGTACCAACCTCATCACCAGCGGGGATTGGCCAGCCTTCGGAGGAGTCTACAAGATGGCAGCCATCCGCAACAAGGGAGATGCGGATTTCACCCCCAAGATCAAGCTGTCAGAGAATACAGAAAAAGTGACCAATCCCGGCAACAAGACCATTTACCGGATCTACGACACCCTGACCGGCAAGATCCGGGCCGACCTGATCTGTCTGGCGGACGAGGTTTTCGATGAGACCAAAGATATGGTGCTCTTCGACCCCAATGCCACCTGGAAGAAGACCCGGCTCAAAGGGGGAACCTACACCCTGCGGGAGATCCTGGTTCCCGTATTCCTCAAGGGGGGCTGCGTCTATAACTCTCCCTCCGTCATGGAGATCCGGGACATCTGCACCAGGGAAAAGGAAACCCTGTGGGAGGAATCCAAGCGTTTGGTGAACCCCCAGGAGGTCTATGTAGACTTGTCCGACAAGCTTTACCGCATGAAGACAGAGCTTTTGGACAGAATGGGACAGGAACGGGTGTGACACCTGTTCACCAGCCACAGAAAGGAGTTTTCAGAGATGGACAATGAGATTTTAAAGAACATGAGAGAGCGGAGAAGTATCCGCAAGTACAAGAAGGACCAGATTGCAGAAGACCAGCTCCAGGCTATCCTGGAGGCTGGCACCTATGCCCCCACCGGCATGGGAGCCCAGTCACCGGTTCTGGTGGTCGTACAAGATCCGGAGACCATTCAGCATCTCTCCCGGCTAAATGCCGCTGTCATGGGGGTGGATTCCGACCCCTTCTACGGGGCGCCCACCGTCGTTGTGGTGCTGGCAGACCCCAGCCGCCCCACCTATGTGGAGGATGGCAGTCTGGTGATGGGCAACCTGATGAATGCCGCCCATTCCCTGGACGTAGATTCCTGCTGGATTCACAGAGCCAGGGAGGTCTTCGCCAGCCCGGAAGGCAAGGAGCTGTTGGCCAAGTGGGGTCTTCCTGACACCTACGTGGGCATCGGCCATTGCATCCTGGGCTACAGAGACTGCGCATATCCCCCAGCCAAGCCCCGTAAGGAGAATTACGTGATAAGAGTATGATTCCTGCCCCCCCAAAGGCACACAGGCAGAAAAACAGCCGGTATCCTTCCCTCGGATATCGGCTGTTGGACGTTAAAACTCATTGTTTTGAGAGCTATGGGGAATTCTGATTCGCCGAGTTTCCCTTGTCTTCTCATACCACCACTTCAACAATTCTTTTCCCGTGATACTCTATCTCCTGCACTCCTGTTTTTTTCTTCTTGTTGAAATTGAAGCTCAATAAATAACCCTTTTTCTGCTTATAATAATTGAGATAGTCGAACAGCTGTTCTTTTCCACGCTTGTTGTACTCTTCTCCTCGCCAGATTTTCAATTCAATAATGAATTGCTTTCCCAAATAATCCACAATAACATCTGTTCTCTTATTGTCTCTTGTGCGTGCTTCAATATAATAATTTCCATTTCCGTTGATGATAGGTTTCAAATACAGCAAAAATAGCTTTCTTCCGTTCTCTTCCAGAAATTTCTGATCCTGATCGGAATATATCTCCGTAAAATAGTCATAAAACCTTTTCATCACCAGATCCATCTGCAGCATGCCTGCCACAACAAATTGATTTCTCTGGGCCTCTGCCTCCGCATACAATTGATTGTCCACCGACATTTCAGTTAAAAACTGATCATACATCTTCGTCTCGAAGATTCTATTTGCGATTGCAACCAGGCCATCTTCTTCCCTTAAGAAGCCAAAGGTAAAGCCCAATTCAATCATAGGCAGCCCCCTCTGGAAGGGAATACTAATGCCCCCAAAGAGAATATTCTGGATCAGGTCCCTTAATTGGGGATAATCCATTAATTTCTTTGTCATATCATCGAATAGGGGATTCTGTTCTCTCAGGAGAATCTTCACAGCTGCCAACAATCCATTTGCAGTCCATCTGTCGCCCAGCTGAGAGAATCGCTCCTGGTCTTGAAGCCGTTCATCCATGATCTGACAGATTTTCGAAACGAGGAAGGGATAACCCGAGGTATAATCAAACAGCTTCTGGCTTATCTGGGTGATATCCATCCCCGTCTGATTCTCCTCCTCATATTCTTTCAGCATAGTTTCAATATCAGGAACGGCAAAATCCATATCCAGAGTGAAATCAGCCGCGATATTCCAGGGGCTATTATATTTTGTTTCTTCCTGCGGATGTAACTTTAATTTCAAGGTTTTTACATCATAGACCCCGGCCAAAATAACTGATTGGAAGGTCTCATCTTTTCCCTGCTGCCACCCCAGATACTTCTCCCGCAGCAGACCCAGAAAGGACAAAAATATCTGATTGTCTGAACTTTTATCTACCTCATCGATCATCAAAACTACTTTCTTTTTGCTGGCCCTGCACAGGGAACTGATTTTTCTTCCCAGGGAACGCAGGGGGAATTTTTCCGAAATAGGACTTTCCCATTCCTGGATAACTTCCCTCCCTGCCTTTTGCCGTCTGAGACATTCTCCAATATCCAGGCTTAATCCCTCGGCCAGGCGAAGCAAGGATTCAAAATATTCATCCGCTGCCTCAAAGCTCAAGCTCAAAACAAGATAATCATCTATTAATTGACGCTCCAGCAGATATAGGGTTGTTGTCTTGCCATACTGTCTGGCACAGGTCATGGTGAAATACTGCCCATTTTCAATATATTCTTTTGTGATTCTATCTATTCTGGCACTGATATCAACCATATAATGCTTCTCAGGAATACAAGTTCCCGTAACACAGAACCGTTTTCGCATGGCAAACCCTCCTTGTGCTAAGCAGTGGCCTGGAATTGATCCGTGGCCACTGCTTCCACGATGCTCTCGAAGAAGAAGGAGTCCTCCTCCTCTCCCATGCGAACCTTCCGGACGGATATCTTCACCTGGGGATTGGAGGAAGCCCCCTGGCGGCGAGCCTTGTCCAGAACCTGCTTGCGAGCCAGGTCAATAGCCAGCTTCTCCGCCTCCGGATATTCCTCAAACATCCTTCGGTGGCTGCCCTCATAGACAGAATAACCCTCCAGGGCTGCCCCCTCATACTCTGCCTTGATACGCACCTGGACCCGGGTAACGATCTGACTGGCGATGGCCCCAACAGCGTTGGCCACAGGGGCATTTTCCCCGATGATAGCCTCCGTTCCCAGCAGTCTGGCAACCCGGGGCAAGAAAATATGGATCGGGGCTCCCACCCCTACGATGGGGAGCTCCGCCCGGAAGGGCTGAGACACCCAGCTGCTGCGCTTGCCGGAAACAGCAGCCTCGTAGGACCACTCGATCATTTCCTTCACTCCATCCTCCTGGAGGACCTTTTCCTTCCGGGGATGCTCCTGTTCCAGCAGGATCCGCACGATATTGCAATAGAGCTTCTTCTCCACCAGCTGATAGATCAGCTCCGGTATCTCCTCCGGCTCCTTCTGGGTATTCCAGGCCAAGAATCGGATGGAGGCCAGGGCAGCCTCCGGAGAATAGATCTTAAAATCTCCCTTGACCACCATCATATCCGTCGGTGTCAGGCCGCTGCGCATGAGAATTCCTTCATCCTCCAGCCGTTCCGTATGCAGCCCATAAATATCTGTTCTCAGCTTCTCAGCCAGCTCCTCCGCCATCAGAGGTTCCTCCCGCAGGGCGGAGCAAATCCTCTTTTCCTCCCTGGTATATCCCTTTGCCCGGGAAATATCCTTCTGCAGGACATAGAATTCACTAAGCATACGGGTATGGAAGCGGTATTCCTCGGCCAGAGCCTGCAATTTCCCCCTTACCGACGGATACTTATCTGCCAGGAGGGAAATAGGAATCACCCGCCGTTGATCCAGATAGATCTTCTTGTCCTTGAAGCGAACCCCGCTGTCTCCTCCCAGCAGGAAGGTGTCCACATAGAGGCCGTGAACCGTAGTCCGCCATTTTCCAATGGCAATGCCCTTCTCTGCCGTAACCGGATGACCCTTTCGGACCAGAGCCACATCCGTGGTAGTTCCTCCCATATCCACAATGACCGCATCTGCCACCTGGGCCAGAACGCTGCCACCTACCACGCTGGCCGCCGGTCCCGACAGAAGGGTCTCCACCGGATATTCCTTGGTCATGGCCTCTGACATAAGACTGCCGTCGCTGCGCATGATAGCCACCGGAATATGAAGTCCTCTCTTCTTCATAACCCGCTTCACTGCCCGCAGAAAATCAGCAATCAGAGGAATCAGCCGGGCATTCAAAAGGGTTCCGGCCCCCCGCTTCAGCACATCTACCTCATCAAACATATCATAGGCCGTGGTCACCGAAATCCCCAGCCCTTCCTCCATGACTTCCTTGGCCTTCTTCTCCAGCCTTCCCCCATCCGCCTGGGGATAGATCTGGGTGACTCCCACTGCCGCGCAATCCCCGAACTCCTCCATCAAATGCTCCCTCAGCCCTTCCCAATCCGGCTCCTGCGGTTCCTGGAAAATGTGCTCCGGCTTCCCATCAATAAAATAAAGCTGACTCAGATCCCGAAAGCCATAAGCCCCGTATACATCCTCCAGATTGTTCATGGCCTCCGGATTCATGCCGATCATCAAAAGCTTGGCTCTGCTGCCCTTATCCTCCAGACAGGCATTGGTGGCCAGGGTGGTAGATAGCGCCAGCATCTCCGCCTGCTTCACATACTCCGGATCCAGCAGATCCAAAGCAGCCATAATGCCCTCCTCCAGCTTAGCCTTGGTGGTCAATGCCTTACCGGAGCACAGAATCTTCTGTGTATACATATCATAGACCACCGCATCTGTGTAGGTGCCCCCCGTGTCAATTCCGATTCCTATCATCACCCGTTCCTCCCATTATAGACAGCAGCCCTTATCGCTGACTCTTATTATAGACAGTAGCCCTTATCGCTGACTGTCTTCAGACTATCACGCATCCTTCTCCCTGTCAATCGGATGTGCATGAGGCCCAGGGAGGGCAGGGATTGACAGGCCCGCATTAGGCCCAGGGAGGGCAGGGATTGACAGGCCCGGATTTTCCCCTATAATCAGAGGTAGCTGATATTGGAGGATATTACCTATGCTCATTTTCTACCTGCCGCTTGCCTCCGCCTGGAGGCCGGAGGATAATCTGCTTTTGGATCACATCTCCTCCCGGCGCCGGGAGAAGGTTCTTCGTTATCGGCGGACCGCCGACCGCCGTCTCTCCCTCTATGCCGCACTGGTCCTCGGCATGGGCTTGAGCCGCCTGTCCGGCCTTCCCGCCTCCCGCCTGTCCTTCGACTGCCCCCGGGGCAAGAAACCCACCTGCCCCACCCTGCCCTCCTATGATTTCAGCCTGTCCCATACGGAGGGAGCCGTCCTCTGCTGCATCGCAGAAGGCGAAAAGGAGGGAAAAGTGGGCTGTGACATTGAGGGCATCACCGCGCCCCCTTGGGAGATTATGCCCCGCATCTTCCATCCGGAGGAAATCGCATATATCCAAAAAATGGGGCCTATGGCTTCCGGATCTGAAAAGGGGCAGGAACAAGGATTTTTCGAGATCTGGACCCGCAAGGAAGCCTACGTCAAGCAGCTGGGGACCGGCCTTACCGACCACCTGAATCGCCTGAATCTTCTGGCGGATCCCCCTCTTGCCTTCCTCCATACCTGGAGGGAGGACAATTACATCTGCTCGATCGCCTCCCACCATCCCTGGGCCCATCCCCCCATCCGACGCCTCCAGGAAGAGGACTTGTGGGCTTACTACCTAAACCTTCTTTGAAGGCCGAAGCCCCCAAGTCCCTTGGAAATCCTAGAGATAACCCTCCGTCCCGACTGGCGATCATCCATAGAATCCCTTGTCATAAGTATAACACAAGTCAACGAAAAAGACAGACAGAACCATGGAATTGGAGCAATTCCTAGGGCAATGCGGATTCATGTTGCTATCAGCGACATGTTAAGACTGTTCTGGTCCTCTTTTCTCTTTTCTTTCCCCATTTTTTCCCAACTTCTTGACTCTTCTTCCACTTTTTGTTATAGTATTCCCATTGCAAATGATACTAACAGCAACATTTCGGAGGTTTTCATGAGGCACTTATCCCTATCTCTTCTCGCCGAAACGGTGAACGGCAGAAGGAAAAACTTAAAGCTCTCCCAGGCAGAGGTTGCCAAGGCGACGGGGATCCATCGGTCGATCCTCTCACGGCTGGAATCCGGCACTTATTCCCCCTCCGTCGACCAGCTGCTGGCTCTTTCGACAACCCTGGATTTTCCCATCTCCGACGTCATTGCGGAGGACGAGACCGCTCCAACAGCCATCCCGCGTAAGAGAATCGCAGTGGCGGGAATGGGCTATGTCGGGCTGTCTCTCGCCGTCCTGCTCTCCCAGCACAATGACGTGACTGCCGTGGATATTGTGGCGGAGAAGGTGGAACAGCTAAACCAGTGGATCAGCCCGATTCAAGACGAGTATATCCAGCGGTATCTGGCTGAGCATGAAAAGCGCCAGCTCTCCCTTACCGCCACAACAGAGGCAGAGGCGGCCTATGCCGACGCCGACTTCATCCTCGTCGCCGCCCCCACCAATTACGACCCCAAGACGAATTTCTTTGACTGCAGCGCCGTGGAGGGGGTCCTGACCCTGATCCAAGCAGCCACGAACAACCGATCCGCCAAACCCACGGTGGTGATCAAGTCCACAATCCCCGTTGGATACACAGCCCAGATAAGGGAAAAGCTGGGCATGGACAATATCATCTTCAGCCCGGAATTTCTGCGGGAGTCCAAGGCTCTCTACGACAACCTGTATCCCAGCCGCATCATCATTGGAAGAGACGAGAAAAACAGGGAGGCAGCAGACCAGTTCGCAGCCCTGCTGCAGCAGGGGGCGATCAAGACCTCGATCCCGGCTCTCTTTATGGCCACCCGGGAGGCGGAGGCGACGAAGCTGTTTGTAAATACCTATCTCGCCCTCCGGGTGTCTTATTTCAACGAGCTGGACACCTACGCCGAGGTAAAGGGGCTGCAAACTGCCCCCATTATCCGGGGCGTCTGCCTGGACCCCCGGGTCGGCGACTATTATAACAATCCCTCCTTCGGCTACGGCGGCTATTGCCTGCCCAAGGATACCAAGCAGCTTCTTGCCAATTACCAGGATGTGCCGGAAAACCTGATCGAAGCGATCGTACAATCCAATCGCACCCGCAAAGATTTCATCGCTGATCGCGTCATGGAGATTGCCGGAACCTACACCCCCTCTGCCGATTTCTCCGCCGCCCAGGAGGAGAAGCAGAAGGAAAGCATTGTCGGCGTATATCGCCTGACGATGAAATCCAATTCAGACAACTTTCGTCAAAGCTCCATCCAGGGCGTGATGAAGCGTATCAAAGCCAAGGGGGCAAGGGTCGTCATTTATGAGCCGACGCTGGAGGATGGCACCACCTTCTTCGGCTCCCTCGTGGTCAACGACCTAGAAAAGTTCAAAGAGATGTGTGGCTGCATCATTGCCAACCGCTACGATGCCGCCCTAGATGATGTGGAAGAAAAGGTCTACACACGAGACCTGTTCCGGAGAGATTAAATGCAAACAATTGATCTGAACCATAAAACCATTCTTGTCACAGGATCCCCCGGCTTCATCGGGGCGAACCTGGTCATACGCTTATTAGGGGAACTGCAAGGCGGCAGGATAGTCAGTCTGGACAATATGAACGACTACTATGATCCCGGCCTGAAGGAATACCGCCTGTCCCTCATCGAAAAGGCCGCCCAAAACAGCCCGGTCAAGCATACCTTTGTCCGAGGCTCCATGGGGGACAAGGCCCTCATCGACCGCCTATTTGCCAAGTACCACTTTGATCTTGTGGTAAACCTGGCGGCGCAGGCAGGGGTCCGCTATTCCATCGACCACCCGGAGGTATATATCGAAAGCAATCTCATCGGCTTCTATCATATCCTTGAGGCTTGCCGCCATTCCTACGATAATGGGGCAAAGGGGGTGGATCATCTGGTCTATGCTTCTTCCTCCTCCGTCTACGGCGGCAACAAAAAGGTGCCTTTCTCCACGGAGGACCCGGTGGATCACCCGGTCAGCCTGTATGCGGCGACCAAGAAATCCAACGAACTGCTGGCCCACGCATATTCCAAGCTCTATAATATTCCCTCCACCGGCCTGCGCTTCTTCACTGTCTACGGGCCTGCCGGACGGCCGGATATGTTCTATTTCAGCGCAACCAAGACGCTGGCCCAGGGCGGCACCATCCAAATCTTCAATCACGGAGATATGCGGCGGGATTTCACCTATATCGACGATATTGTGGAGGGTCTCTACCGCGTCATGCAGGGTGCGCCGGAGAAGAAGAAGGGGGAGGATGGGCTGCCCCTCCCCCCTTATGCCATATATAACATCGGCGGCGGCCAGCCGGAAAACCTGCTGGATTACATCAGCACCCTGCAAGAGGAACTGGTGCGGGCAGGAGTCCTGCCCGAGGATTACGACTTTGAAGGACACAGGCAGCTGGTGGGCATGCAGGCTGGAGATGTCCCCCTAACCTACGCGGATGCAGGGGCTCTGGAGCGCGACTACGGCTTCCGGCCCCAGATCGGAATCCGGGAAGGTTTAAGAAAGTTTGCAGAATGGTATGCCGGGTATTATCAAAAGCAAGGCTAATCAATGGAAGCATCGCCCTGTTTTAGTTCCCTGTTCTGATGTACCGGGTTCCTCGTCCTGTGCCAACCTTGCGAATCTGCCCTTCGCTTATCAGTTTCCCCAAAACGGCCTCCACGGTGGTTGCGCTGACGTCGGGCAGAATCTTGCAAATATCTGATTTGGAAATAGGGGTAAGCGAATTCAGCACAGTTGCTTCGACTCTTGCCTGCTTTGTGACTTTACGGCTTCCAAGAACAGCAAATCGTTTATCCAATTCCTTATAACACAGGTACAGTGTCGTCAGAAATTCCATAATAAATGCCGAATAATCATTCTGTCCCTCGTGCCAACCTACAGAAGCCTGCTTCAATGCATCATAATAATTGCCTTTTCGTTTATTGATCTCTTCCTCAAAGGAGATATATTTTCCTGCATCAAAGCCATTCTTGTATAGCAAGAGCAGCGACAGCAATCTCGAAATTCTTCCATTTCCGTCACGAAATGGATGGATACAGAGGAAATCAAGGAT
>CAVJHW010000086.1:0-11263 GCA_963649395.1 Coriobacteriaceae bacterium
ATCCTCTGCTGCGCAAGATGGTTCGCGGAGGCAAGCTGGGACGTAAGACCGGAATTGGCTTTTACGATTATCATTAACTCGTAGGGCGGCTAGCGCCGCCTTCATTACGCAGGAACGCCAGCATGGAAAGGGCACAGAGACCTGGGGAGGGACTCTGTGCCCTTCTTTTAGCTATGTAGGGCGCCTGAGGGAGAAAGCGACACAAGGGAAAAGCGTGTATGGAAAAAAATACAAATATTCGAAGGTGCATTTGTCCTTTTTGGATAATGATATTTTGATGGTGATTCGCTATAATAACAACATACAGATTGTGCAACTTATATAATGGTTGAGGAGGTGTTTTTGTGAAACTTGCGAATTGGAATTTGTTTTGCCCTACATTTTTTGGAACTGGTGCCTGCACCATGGTGGGTGAAAAGGCGAAGGAAATGGGAATGAAGAAGGTCATGGTGGTGACGGAGAAGGACCTGATCAAGTTCAAAGTAGCTACCCAGGTAATCGAAACTTTGGAGAAGGAAGGACTGGAGGTTGCTATCTTTGATGAGTGTAAGGCAGATGCCCCCAGTGATATCTGTGATGCAGGTGCAGCATTTGCAAGAGAGCACAAGGTAGACGGCATCGTTGCAGTGGGCGGCGGAAGCAGCATTGATACAGCAAAGGCCATCTGCATTGTGGTAGGAGAAGGGGGAAAGACGATTAAGGATTATTATACCTGTCTGGAGCCCAAGCGTGTGCTGAAGCTGATTGCCATTCCCACCACAGCCGGAACCGGAAGCGAGAATTCTCAATATGCGGTAATCGGTGACAGTGAGACCGGAGTGAAGGAAGTTCCCCAATATCGTCCGGACCTGGCTTTGGTAGATCCGGTCCTGACCTATACTCTTCCTGCCAGCCAGACAGCAGCCACCGGTATGGATGCGTTGGCTCACTGTGCAGAAGCCATTACCTCCCAGTTCTGGAATCCTTATGCCAATATCTTCTCCGCAGAGGGAATCCGCCTGGTTTTGAAGTGGCTGCCTACCGCCGTGAAGGAGCCCAAGAATGAGAAAGCCAGAGAGATGATGTCCTTTGCAGCCAACCTGGGAGGCATGGCTATCAAGGAATGCTCCTGTCACATCGGACATGCCTGGTCTCAGTGCTTCGGCGGAAAGTATCATGTGCCCCATGGACTGGGATGCGCCTGGGGACTTCCCGGAGCTATGGTATTTGCGGCAAAGCATTGTGACAGAGAAGATGTTGAGCTGGTTGCCGATGCCATGGGTATTGAGTATGACAGCAATACCACACCGGAAGAGATGGCGAAAAAGATGGGAGATTGTGTCATCGAGCTGATGAAGGAAGTGAAGATCCCGTCTCTGAAGAGCATGGGCTATAGTCTGGAGGACTGCCTCAGCGTCGCAGATCGTTTTGAGCATGATGCCGCCTTCGCAGGATGCCAGGGCAATCCTACTATCAAGGATGTAGAAGAATTCATCCGCTATACCTACGAGGCTTATCAATAAGAAGAGTGGACCGGAGGAAAATAAATAGTGAAGATCTTAAAGAATTATATCAATGGCGAATGGGTAGATGCGAAGGGCGGAAAAACCCGCGAGATCATTAATCCGGCCACCGGAGAAGTTCTGGCAGTGGCAGCTGACAGTGATCTGGAGGATGTAAGAGCCGCAGTGGCAGCCGCCAAAGAGTCCTTCTACGGGGCAGGAGAGTGGCGCAGAATGGCAGCCTCAGCAAGAGCAGCGGTTCTTCGCAAAGTGGCAGACCTGATGGAAGAGTCTATGGACGAGCTCTGTATGCTGGAGTCCACCAATACAGGTATGACCCTGAATAATGCAGCCGGTAATCTGGGCATGGCAGTAGGGACCTATCGTTATTATGCCGGACTGATCTGCGGACCGGAGGGAGAAGTAAATCCCCTGGATGCAGGAAGCGGCATTCATTCCATCACTGTTCGGGAGCCCATCGGTGTATGCGCCCTGATCGCTCCCTGGAATGTGCCCTGTCTGATGATGGCATGGAAGTCCGCCCCGGCTTTGGCAGCCGGTAACAGCATTGTCTTCAAACCGGCTTCCCTGACTCCTTTGACGGCAGTCAAGATGTTTGAAATCTTTGAGAAGGCGGGTATCCCCAAGGGAACCGTGAATCTGATTATGGGACCCGGCGGCAAGGTAGGCCAGGAACTGGCAGAGAATAAGGACGTCGATATGATTACCATGACCGGCAGCACTCCGGTGGGTCAGGATATCATCCGAGCTTCTGCCTCCAACGTGAAGAGAGTGGGCCTGGAATTGGGCGGCAAGTCCCCGGCCATCGTATTCGCAGATGCCAAGCTGGAAAGCGCTGCTCAGTGGTGCATGGAAACCTGCTTCTCCAATCAGGGCGCTAACTGCTGTGCAGGCTCTCGTGTATTTGTGGAAGAATCCGTACATGATGAGTTCGTGAAGATTCTGGTAGAAAAGACCGAGAAGATGACCGTGGGTATCGGAACAGACAATCCCACCATCGGTTCTCTGGTATCCAAGGACCAGCTGAAGACAGTTATGGGTTATATCGAAAGCGGCAAGGCAGAAGGTGCCAAATGCGTAGCCGGTGGCTATCAGCTGACGGAGGGCTTCTACGCAAAGGGTAACTTTGTGCGTCCTACCATTTTTGATGCATGTACGCCGGATATGAAGATTACCAGAGAAGAGATCTTTGGACCGGTTATGACGATCCAGACCTTTAAGACCGAGGAGGAAGCTCTGAAGAAGGCCAACGACACCGATTACGGTCTGGCAGGCGGTGTCTTCACCGAGAATGCCAGCAGAGCCTATCGGGTGGCATCTGAGATCCGGGCAGGCATCATCTGGATCAACCACTTCAACTGGGCTTACAATCAGGCTCCCTGGGGCGGATACAAGATGTCCGGTCTGGGAAGAGAGCTGGGTATCCATGGTCTGGAGGAATTCCAGGAGATCAAGGGCATCCATATGATGATGAATACCGACGATCCGGGCATGTATTAAGAAGCTGCGCCATGTAATCATGGGGTTGGGTGTTTTGACACCCGTACTAAATCTCCATGCTGCTTAAGAGCAGCACCACAGTGAATGATAGAAATAGTGCAGAGGGGGCTTTGACTATAGGGGTTGAAGTCCCCTTTCGCCGTTAGAAAAAAAGCCCTTCCCCCACTGACATGCAAGCATGTCGTGGGCTCAGGCTTTTGACACTGTAACCCAAAATATTTGACAGACACAGGTCGGGGAGAGTAAACTAAAAGAGATGGAGGTCCTGTAGGATAGGACATCCTGTGACGGCAGAGGGAAAGGGAAGAAGGGAGCAAAAGGGGGAATATCTGTGTTGGACCGGGAAAAGCTTAGGGAGGATATGCTGGAATTATTGGCACAGAATGTGAGCCTGCAGGAGCTGGTCAACGAGGCGGCACGTCTGTTGGGCAATCCGGTGGTGATCATCGATACCCGATTTCGGATTCTGTACGTATCGGAACAGACGGAAGTGAATGTAGAATTGTGGAAGAGAACCATGGAAGAAAGCTATGTCTCAGATGAGATTATTTCCTCTATGGAGGACGCCCAGCTCATCGGGAAATTGAAGCAAATGAGAGAGCCGGTGAAATATGGGCTTCCCGATGGCTATAATGCCCTGCGTATGCCCTTGTTCTACAGAAAAAGATATTGCGGCTTTGTGGGAACCTACGACTATCTCAAGCCCATGGAGGAGGGAGATGCAGAGACCTTAGGCATCATCAGCAAGGCGGTTTCCGCTCTTTTGTATACGGACAGCGCTTTTATCAACTATGACAACAATGTCTATGAATCCTTTCTCTATCAGCTGCTGCAAAGCGATTCTATGGAGAGGGCGGAGCTGGTCTGCCGGAAGAACCAGGGCCTTTCCATGGGAAAGAGGAAAACCCTGGTAGTTCTCTCCAAGCAGGGAACGCCGGAGGACCGGCACAACATGCCCTCGGAGCGGATCAAGGATATGATTACCCAAAGCCTCTATCAGCATTACAGCACCATCTATGAGGATAGAGTGGTTCTCCTTTTTCGACGGGAGAAGATGTCCGTCGGCCTGTGGAATCACACCCTGTCTGCCCTGGAGACCTATTGCAGCCGCTATGAGCTGACCGCCGGGGTCAGTTATGAATTTCAACGACTGGAATTCGTCCCCTACGCCTATCAGCAGGCTGTATTTGCCACCAATCATGGGAAGGGAGCGGGAGACAGCCGGGTCTTCCCCTACGAAGATTGCATGATGGATCAGGTGATGGAGGACTGTCTGAAGAAATATCCCTCCTTTTACTACGAACACCCCATGCTGCGGAAGCTGAGGGAATACGATGATACCTTCAGTACAGACTATCTTCCCACCCTCCAGGTCTATCTGATGAACTTCTGTAATCTGAAGGCTACCTCGGACCAGATGGAGATTCATTACAATACCATGAAATATCGCATGACCAGAATCGAGCACTTATTCGACCATGATCTGAAAAAGGACAATGACCTGAAGCGTCAGCTGGTTTTCTCGCTCCTTCTTAGCGAGTATGAGCAGAAGGAACGAGAAAGGAAGGGGGAGTCCTAGAGGAGTCCCGGAAGTCTAAGGTGGGCCAGCTGCCAGAAGGGGCTTAAGACAGGTGGTATTCCCTGGCCAAGGCCTGGAAGGCGGGGAGAGACCGGGTGATCTGGTCTGTGGAGACGCAATAGGCGATGCGGACATAGCCGGGGGTTCCGAAGCTGTCCGCAGGAACCAGAAGAAGCTCGTGCTTCCTGGCATGAGCGCAGAAGGCCTCGGCATCCGGCTCCGGTGCTTTCACAAAGAGGTAGAAGGCACCATCCGGATGAACGCAGGTGAAGCCATAGGAGGACAGAGACTGGTAGAGCAGGTCTCTGTTTTTTTGGTAGACTTGCAAGTCGGAGGTCAGCCCCAGGCATCTTGTGATGACGTGCTGGAAGAGGCTGGGGGCACAGACATAGCCCAGGGCTCGCCCGGCTCCGCAGACGGCTGCATAGACATCGGCAGAGTTCTCTACCTCGTCGGGGACCAAAAGATAGCCGATGCGTTCCCCGGGCAGGGAGAGGGACTTGCTGAAAGAGTATCCCACCAGGGTGTTCCTGTAATATTTGGTCAGATAAGGAACCTCCAAACTCTCTTCATAGACCAGCTCCCGATAGGGTTCATCGGAGATCAGATAGATGATATGGCCATAAGCCTCTGACTTCTCTCTCAAAAGCTGAGCAAGGCCCTGGATAGCGTCCAGACGAAAGACAACACCGGAGGGGTTGTTGGGGGAATTCACAATCACAGCCTTGGTCTTCTCCGTGATGGCAGCCTCCAGGCGAGGAAAATCAATCTGAAAGGTCTTGGGATTCGTCCCCACAGCCTTCAACCGGGCTTGGGAGGTCTCTGTGAAAACCCTGTATTCCGGGAAGAAGGGGGTAAATGCAATGACTTCATCCCCTGGCAGACACAGGGCGGTCAGGGCAATCTTCAGAGAAGCTGCAGCCCCGCAAGTGAGATAGAGATTGTCCTTATGAAAAGAGGTTTTGAACCGGCGGTTCAGATCCTCGGCGATGGCCTGTCGGGCATCGGCATCTCCCTGGGCAGAGGTATAACCATGGAGATAGAGATCGTCCCGACTGTCCAGAAGCTCTCGAATGGTCTGATTTACTGCGGCAGGAGCCGGTACATTGGGATTGCCCAGGCTGAAGTCAAAGACATTTTGGACGCCGATTTCGGCAGCCCGCTGCTTGCTATATTCAAAAATTTCCCGAATCACCGACCGGTGCTTACCCAGTTGACACATGCTTTCTGCAATCATAAATGAAATCCTCCCTGCATGATGATAGATAGGGCCTATTATACTCGCCGCCGAGGGAAAAGGCAATTGCTTCCGCTTGTCCAAAAATCATTGACAGAGACTCCGCTTCATGGTATAGTTAACTGGCGACATGGAAGTAGGTCTTTTTTTTATGCCTGAAAACAGCGGATGGCATATCCTAAGGGATACGCTGGAGGCAGGCTTTTTCGGAGACCATAAAAGACGCAAATACACAGTGGAGGTGGAAGTCGTGCGCGTAAAGATCACATTGGCATGTACGGAGTGTAAGCAACGGAACTACAACATGACAAAAGAGAAGAAGAACCATCCGGATCGAATGGAGACAAGCAAGTACTGCAGATTCTGTAAGAAGCACACACTGCACAAGGAAACCAAGTAATTGGATGAGGTGAACATATGGCAGATGACGTGGTAAAGGCGTCCGCCCAGGCGGACGAGATATCCTCGAAGAGGACGGACAAGAAGTCTTCGAAGGATAAGAAGAGCAAGAAAAGTTGGTTCAAGGGCCTGAAGGCTGAGTTCCGGAAGATTATCTGGACAGACAAGAAGACATTAGGCAAGCAGACTGTTGCAGTGGTAGTGATTTCCGCAATTGTATGCGTGCTGATCACCTTGGTGGACAGCGTGGCACTGCAGCTGGTGGAATTCATTATCAAATAAGGTCAGGTGGGTCAATGTCAGAAGCAAAGTGGTATGTAGTCCATACTTATTCAGGCTATGAGAACAAGGTAAAAGCCAATATCGAGAAAACCATCGAGAATCGCCATCTGGAAGACCAGATCCTGGAGGTGCGGGTTCCCCTGGAGGACGTGATTGAAGTCAAGAACGGAACCCAGAGACAGGTGCAGAGAAAGCTGTTTCCCGGATATGTTCTGCTAAACATGGTAATGAATGATGACACCTGGTATGTGGTTCGGAACACCCGCGGTGTGACCGGATTCGTAGGACCGGGATCCAAGCCGGTTCCCCTGACCCCGGAGGAGATGATGCCCCTTGGAATCAAGGAAGAAGACAGGGTGCTCATCGATCTGGAGGTGGGTGACGCAGTGGTAGTAACAGGCGGAGCCTGGAAGGATACCACAGGAATCATTCAAAGCATTAATAAGCAGAGACAGGTGGTTACCATCAATGTTGAGCTTTTCGGCCGCGAGACGCCGGTTGAGATAAGTTTCGCAGAAGTGAAAAAGGTCGGATAAGCGGCCCGTGGGAGGGAAATCCCCGCAAATACCACAATTTATAGGAGGTGCCAAACATGGCAAAGAAAGTAACAGGTTATATCAAATTACAGATTCCCGCTGGCAAGGCAACACCAGCCCCTCCGGTTGGTCCTGCTCTTGGACAGCATGGTGTCAACATTGTACAGTTTACCAAGGAGTTCAATGCCAGAACTGCTGATAAGGGCGACCTGATCATTCCGGTTGTCATTACTGTATATGCAGACAGAAGTTTCAGCTTTATAACCAAGACCCCCCCGGCAGCTGTTCTGCTGAAGAAGGCCTGCAACCTGAAATCAGGTTCCGGTGTACCCAACAAGAACAAGGTCGCTACCATCAGCAAGGATAAGGTACGCGAGATAGCAGAGATGAAGATGCCGGATCTGAATGCTGCTTCTGTAGAGGCGGCCATGAGCATGATCGCCGGAACCGCAAGAAGCATGGGCATCGTAGTGGAGGACTAAGACAGGAGATTCCAGACTGTCGAAAGATCCTGCAGATGCATTTGAGACGTGGGAGGGAGAATCCCGCAATTACCACCAGGAGGTTATTTTAGAATGAAACATGGTAAGAAATATACAGAAGCTGCTAAAGCAGTGAACCGTGCGACTCTCTACGACCCAGAGGAAGCCATCGCTCTGGTGAAGAAGTTAGCCGTTGCGAAGTTTGATGAGACAATTGAAGCCCATATCCGTACCGGATGTGACGGACGTCATGCAGACCAGCAGATCCGTGGCGCAGTCGTGCTTCCTCATGGAACCGGCAAGACCGTTCGGGTTCTGGTATTTGCCAAGGGTGCCAAGGCAGATGAAGCCACAGCAGCAGGGGCTGATTTCGTAGGAGCAGAGGAGCTGCTGCCTAAGATTCAGAATGACGGCTGGCTGGATTTTGACGTTGTAGTTGCTACCCCGGATATGATGGGTGTGGTAGGACGTCTGGGACGTGTCCTGGGACCCAAGGGCTTGATGCCGAATCCCAAGTCCGGAACCGTAACCATGGATGTTACCAAGGCAATTGCCGACATCAAAGCAGGTAAAGTTGAGTATCGTCTTGACAAAACCAATATTATCCACGTGCCAATCGGAAAAGCTTCTTTTACAGAGGAGCAATTAGCGAACAACTTCCAGACGCTGATAGATGCAATTAACAAGGCAAGACCATCCGCTCTGAAAGGACAGTATCTGAAGAGCGTGACCGTCGCATCCACGATGGGACCCGGTGTGAAGATCAATCCTGTTAAGCTTGCATAATAAATAATGTAAGAGACCCCGGAGCGTAGTTAACCTTCGGGGTCTCTTGCTATATAGAGAAAGGGAGAATCCCATGTCAGGTGATACCTTGAAGATTTTATTGGCGATGATCGGCTACATGGCAGCGGTTATCGGCATAGGAGTTTATTTTGCCAAACGAGCCCAGGCCAGTTCGGAAAACTATTTCCTGGGAGGACGTTCTCTGGGTCCCTGGGTAGCGGCTATGAGTGCTGAGGCCTCAGATATGAGCGGCTGGCTCTTGATGGGGCTGCCGGGAGTGGCTTATTGGTGCGGCCTGTCCTCGGCTCTTTGGACTGCCATTGGTCTGGGACTGGGAACCTATGTAAATTGGCTTTTAGTGGCCAAGCGCCTGCGCCGTTATTCGGCCATTGCCGGAGATGCTATTACCGTACCGGATTTTCTCAGCAATCGTTTCCATGAGAAGAAAAAGGTGATTTTGGGGATTGCTGCTATCTTTATCTTGGTATTTTTCACGGTTTATGCGGCTAGCTGCTTTGTGACCTGCGGTAAGCTTTTCTCTACCCTCTTCGGCTTTTCCTATCATTCCATGATGATTGCGGGAGCTGTTTTCGTGGTAATCTATACCTTTATCGGGGGATTTTTGGCAGAGAGTGCTTCAGACTTCATGCAGGCTGTGGTTATGATTATCGCTCTGGTTACTATTTTGGTCATGGGAACAGCGGCGGCAGGAGGAATCGATGTGGTTCTGGACAATGCTGCCAAGATACCCGGCTATCTGTCTCTTACGGCAACAGCCACACCGGTGGTGGATGCCGACGGGGTACAGCAGGCTGCCAATGGCCTTCCCCTGTTCGGGGAGGCTGGAAAATATGGCCTTCTGACCATTGTCTCCACCCTGTCCTGGGGTCTGGGATATTTTGGAATGCCCCAGGTTCTCCTGCGCTTTATGGCCATCCGTAAGGAAAGCGAGCTGAAGCGGTCCCGCCGTATTGCTACCGTATGGGTTTTCATCGCTTTGGTGGCAGCTGTTTCCATCGGTATTATCGGCCGGGCCCTCTTCCCTATCGAGTCTACTTTGGCGACGGCCAGCGGAGCGGAGAATGTATTTGTAGTGGTTTCCCAGGCTTTGCTGCCGGCTGTATTGGCAGGAATTATTATGGCAGGAATCCTGGCTGCCACCATCAGCTCTTCGGATTCCTACCTGCTGATCGCTTCCTCTGCCTTTTCCAAGAATATCTATGAGGGAATCCTGAAAAGGGGCAAGGCAGACGACCGCCAGGTAATGAGATGGTCTCGGATTATGCTTCTGCTGGTGGCTCTCCTGGGGATGGTTATCGCATGGAATGAGAACAGTGTCATCTTCACCATCGTATCCTTTGCCTGGTCCGGCTTTGGCGCTACCTTTGGTCCTATTATGCTTTTCTCCCTCTTCTGGAAGAGAACCAATCGGGCCGGGGCCATCGCAGGTATGGTATCCGGAGGCCTTATGGTATTCGTATGGAAGCTTCTGCTGAGCCCCCTGGGAGGCCTCTGGTCCATCTACGAGCTCTTCCCGGCCTTCGTCATCTCCTGTATCGTTATTGTAGTAGTCTCCCTGGCTACTGGAGAGCCCTCCCGGGAGATCCAGGAAGAATTTGAAAAGGCTGCGAAAAAGGATTGACAAGTCTCTGGCGTGATGGTATCATAGCACTTGTATCACGCCGAAGACAGCAGGTGCCCTAGGGCGTAAGGAACAAACGCCTGCCGAGGATGAAGATTCTTTTTACGAGAATAGTCTGTCCCGTCCAGTTTCGGCTGGACGGGATTTCTTTGTTGCAAAAGGAGATGGGGAATGTCCGCAAGAGGTTGATTCCTGCGTCTGCTTTTTGCATGGTGTGTACACGAATACGATAAGGAGGTGCACCGTTTCATGGCAAAAGTAGAATTGAAAAAGCCCATCGTGGAAGAGATCTCTAACGTAGTTGCTGATGCCGATTCCGTTGTGTTGGTGAATTACAGCGGATTGACCGTTGCTCAGGATACAGAGCTGCGTAAGACTCTGAGAGAGAATGGGATTGTTTACAAGGTCTACAAGAACACAATGATGAACTTCGCATTCCAGGGGACTCCCTGCGAAGAGCTTTGCAAACATCTGGAAGGAACCAATGCATTGGCGGTTTCCAAGGAAGATGCTACAGCTCCGGCCAGAGTTCTGGCTACCTTTGCGAAGAAGAATCCCAAGCTGGAGCTGGTTGCCGGCGTAGTAGAGGGCAACTATTATGATGCAGCAGGGGTTCAGGCTCTGGCAGCCGTGCCGTCCAGAGACGAATTGCTGGGCAAGCTGCTTGGAAGCATCCAGTCGCCCATTGCGAACTTTGCTCGTGTGCTTAAGCAGATCGCAGAAGCCCAGGGTGAGACAGCTGCTGCAGAATAAGTCAGCGGCCTAAGAGATTCAGAGTAATCATACTATAATAGAGAAGATGGAGGATATAACAATGGCAAAGTTGACCACCGCAGAGTTTATCGAAGCGATTAAAGAGTTATCTGTATTAGAGCTGAACGACCTGGTAAAGGCTTGTGAGGAAGAGTTCGGCGTATCCGCAGCAGCTGGTGTTGTAGTTGCAGCAGCAGGCGCAGGCGAGGCTGAGGCTGAGGAAGAGAAGACGGAATTCGATGTTGAGCTGACCGAGGTTGGTCCCAACAAGGTTAAGGTAATCAAGGTGGTTCGTGAGGCTACCGGCCTGGGTCTGAAGGAAGCCAAAGAGCTGGTTGACAGCGCTCCCAAGGTAATCAAGGAAGCAGCTGCCAAGGCAGAGGCTGATGAGCTGAAGACCAAGCTGGAGGCTGAGGGAGCTAAGGTTACCCTGAAGTAAGATACTTTGAAAGCCCCGACAAGCAGCCGGGCTGAGGGCAAGCTTGCTTGCGCCGAAGCACGGATATTTGTCGGGCAAGCCGGTATCCACAAGTAGCCCGATAGGGCGGATTGTGGATACCGGCGG
>CAVJHW010000087.1:0-6880 GCA_963649395.1 Coriobacteriaceae bacterium
GCGGGAGCACGTTAGTGCGGAGCAGCTGGCTTTCATCCGTGGTGGAGCGGGACAATGCCCTGCATGGGGGTTTACTTTCCTGCCGCCTTCTTGGCGGGCTTCCGTCCGCCCGCCATATTGGACAGAAGGACGGAGAGGATCAAGAGGGCGCCCAGGATTACCAGGATCAGCTGAGGGTTCATGTTGATCTGCCCCAGACCGATTCTCAGACAGATGATGACGAAGGCAGCAATGATTCCCCCTGCCAGCTTGCCCTTGCCTCCAGAGGTGGAGATTCCGCCGAATACGGCCATGGCGATGGCATCCATCTCGAATCCGTTGCCGGTGGTTGTATTGGCTCCGTAGAGCACGCTGGTCAGGAAAAGGGCTGCCAGCCCGGACATCAGCCCCAGAACCGTATAGAGGATCAGACGGATCTTCTGAACCGGGACGCCTGCGTAATAGGCTGCAATTCGGTTAGAGCCGATGGCATAGGTCATTCTTCCGAAGGTTGTCTTGGCCAGGATGATGGCGAAAATCACCGCCAGGACCAGGAAGAGGAAGAAGATATAGGGAACGCTCCCTACCTTTCCGGAAATCATACGAAAGCCATCGGTATTTGTCAAGGAGATGGAACCTCCGCTGCCCAGAGATATTTCGGCAATTCCCCGGAAGATAATCTGGGTAGCCAGGGTTACGATCATGGGGGGCAGCTCCGTGAAATTGGTGAGCACCAGGCCGTTGATCAGGCCGCAGGCTGCTCCGGTCAGAAGACAGACCAGAACGACCCCCAGGAAGGGCAGGCCCTTGTTGCAGGTCATGCAGGCAAAGGTTGCCGAAAGGCAAACCGTGGCGCCTACAGAAATATCAATCTCTCCCAGAATCAGGATGAAGGCCATGGGAAGCATAATGAAGCCCTCCGCCAGGTACTTGGGCATCTCCCGCAATACATTATTGAATTGAAAGTTGGGAGAGATGGTTCTGCAGAAGATGATAATCAATAAAAAGATGATAACCAGCATTCCTTCCCAGCTCAAAATGGTTTTCTTGAGGGACTTTTCTGGAACATTGGATATGGTTCTACCGGATTTTCCTGCCATGATTACATCTCCCTTCCCTTCAGATTATTCTTGTCCATGGCTCTCTGGGTCAGGACGTTGAGGATAACTACGATCATAATGATGAGACCCTTCACCGTATTCTGGGCGATGGATTCGATCCCCACCAGGGGCAGGGCCTTGGCGATGATGGCCAGAATCAGGGAGCCTAAGAGGGCGCCGACGACGGTTCCCCGGCCGCCGGACATGCTGACACCGCCGATGACACAGGCAGCGATCACATCCATTTCCTTCCCATACATCATGTTAGGCTGGGCAGAGGCATAGACGGATACGGCAAGGGCTCCCCCCAGACCGGACAGGATTCCCATCACGGTATAGACCATCAAGTCAATGCGCCGGGTATTGATACCGGAGATGGCTGCCGCCTCCCGGTTGCTGCCGACAGCATAGACCTTTCTTCCGATCCTGGTCCACTTCATAACCAGGAAGAATATGACATAGCAAAGGATCATGACCCAGATGACATTGTTGAGTCCCAGCACCTTCCCCAGGGCAAAATCCTTGAAGTCTCCCAGGCTGTCGGCACTGGCCCATTCGCTGTTGCTGATCAGGTAGGACATACCCCGGTAAATATACATAAATCCCATGGTTGCTATGATGGGAAGAACCCTTCCGTAGGCGATGATAAAGCCGATCAGGAGACCGCAGAGGGCCCCTACTCCAATGGCGATCAGGAAGAGAAGGGGGGGATTGGTAATAATTCCCTTCTTCATCAGCATTCCTACGGTCATGCCGGAAAAGGACAGGGTGGAGGCTACGGAGATATCAATCCCTCCTACCAGAAGCACTCCCAGCATACCCAGAGCCATAATCATGATGACAGCGTTGTTCTTCAGCATATCGGTGATGGATTTCGCTGTCAAGAAGGAAGGACTCTTAAAGGTAATGGCAAGGCATAACAGAATCAGTACGATCAACAAGCTGGCTTCTCGGGAAGCTGTGATCTTTTTGAAAATTGATTTTTTTTCATTCATATCTCCATCTTCTCCTTACCGTCCTCCACTTTGGACTTTTCCATTGCCAGCTCCAGGATAGACTCCTGACTTGCCTCCTGGCGATTCAGCTCGCCGGTTACCTTACCATTGCACATGACGATGATGCGGTCGCTCATACCCAGGATCTCCGGCATCTCGGAGGAAATCAAAATGATGCCATAGCCCTTCAAAGCCAGATCTCCCAGAATCTGATAGATCTCCGCCTTGGCGCCTACGTCAACGCCCTTGGTGGGCTCGTCCATGATCACTACCTTCATGTCCTGGCCCAGAGCCTTGGCTACCACTACTTTTTGCTGATTGCCTCCCGACAGAGAAGAGGCCGGGTCGAAGATGGTAACTGCCTTGGTATCCACTTCCTCCAAGAGCTTCTTGGCAACCTCTCTTTCCTTCTTGTTGTCGTTAAAGCCCCCCTTGGCGAATTTCTTCATGGTAGGAAGAGTTACATTCTGTCCCAGCCCCCAGGTCAGAATCAGACCCTCCTTCTGCCGATCCTCCGGCAGAAGGATGATGCCCTTCTTCATGGCATCGGAGGGATTCTTAACCCGGATCTGCTTCCCCTCCAGGAAGATTCTTCCGGCATCCGGCTTGGTGATGCCGCAGATGGTCTCCACCACCTCTGTACGTCCGGCCCCTACCAGGCCGGTTAAACCCACAATCTCACCCGCTCTTACACGGAAGGAAACATTCTTGAAATATCCGATCCGGGACATTCCCTCCACGCGCAGCACCTCATCCCCCAGCTTCACCTCCGGCTTGGGAAATAGGTCGCTGATCTCCCGGCCTACCATGGCCTTGATCAGATCCGCATTGGTAATGCCATTCACATCGTAGGTTCCGATATATTGGGAATCCCGCAATACCGTTACCCGGCTGGCCAGGCGGTACATATCTTCAAATCGGTGGGAGATGAAGATGATAGATACCCCTTCCTCCTTCAGCTTATCCACGATGCGGTATAACTTCTCGGATTCATTCTTGGTCAAAGCCGCGGTAGGCTCATCCAAAATGATGATCTTGGCCTGGGCGGAAAGAGCCTTGGCAATCTCCACCATTTGCTGCTGCGCTACACTGAGGGCCCCCATCTCGGCAGTGGACTTGAAGTCCGCATCCAGCTGATGGAGCAGATCTGTGGCCTGTTTATTCATCTCTCTCCACTGGATGATCCCATTTTTCACGATCTCATGTCCCATGAAGATATTCTCTGCCACCGTCAGATCCGGATAAGAGGTGGGATGCTGATACACCGCTGCGATTCCCGCGGCCTGGGCATCCCTGGGCCCCTTGAAAGAGACCTTCTTCCCCTCCAGGAACATCTCCCCCTCCTCGGCCTTATGCACACCGGTGATTACCTTGATAAAGGTGGATTTCCCGGCACCATTCTCCCCCATCAGAGCGTGCACCTCACCCCTCTGGAGCTGAAATTGCACATGGTTCAATGCCTTCACACCAGGGAATATCTTCGTGATACCCTTCAATTCCAATATGTAATCAGACAAGGCTAATCCCTCCCTTTTTTTCTAAATCCAGTCTAGCATTTGAGGGATGGATGTAAAATCGCAAAATCTTACGATTCAGGGTGAAATATTTATAAATGCACAATGCCCATGAATTATGGTATGATAGAGGCGTATCGGAAGGGAAGGAATAAGAGGACAATCTACAGGAAGACTTTTGTGGGAAATGGAAAGGGATTGTCCATAGCATTGCCAAAAGACTTGTGAAAAGGTGTAAAAAGTTATAGAATATCAATGAAACCTAAGGCTGACCTAGAAGCCTTATTTGGCGGATATGCTGCATCGACAAAAGGAGGAGCTGCCTGCAGGTGCAGGTTATGCAGACCTGGTATATTTGCCCAGGAAAAGCTCTCCCCTCCCGGCTCTGGTCATCGAGTTCAAGTGGAAGAGATCAGCCCAGGGAGCCCTTGCCCAGATCAAAAGCAGGCATTACCCGGATGCCCTCCGGAATTACGGGGGCGAGATCCTGCTGGTGGGAATCAATTATGATAAGGATGCGGCCCCGGGGGAGCGGAAGCACACCTGCATCATAGAGAGGCTGGACAAGGGGATAGAGCAATCCGTGTAACCAGTTGGCTTTCATGCGTAGTGGTGCGGGACAGCGTGCAGCATGGGGGTTTACTATGATCAGGGGCAGAGAAGGGAGGGCACAGATGACCATTAATGAGATTGCGAAGATGGCAGGGGTTTCCCGGGCTACGGTTTCCCGCTATCTGAATCAGGGATATGTCAGTGAGGAGAAGAGCCAGAAGATCCGCCGGGTGATAGAGGAAACGGGTTATCAGCCCTCTGCCCAGGCTCAGATTCTGCGCACCAAGCGAACCAAGCTGGTGGGGGTCATTATTCCCAAGATCAATTCAGATTCCGTTAGCCGCATGGTGGCGGGGATCAGCGGAATTCTGTCCCAGGCGGGTTATGGACTCCTGCTGGCCAATACGGATAATGACGAGCAGGAGGAGCTGAAATATCTGCGGGTCTTTGCCTCCAACAATCAGGTAGATGGGGTGATTTTGACAGGAACTGTTCTGACCCGGGAACATCGGAAGCTGATTCGGGACATGCAGCTTCCGGTGGTGGTGTTGGGGCAATGCATCGATCAGTGTTCCTGTGTCTACTATGATGACTACCAGGCCGCCCGGCAATTGACAGAATCCCTGCTGCGCAAGGGGAAGAAGATTGGTTATATAGGGGTTACCCAGAAGGACCAGGCAGCAGGCAAGATGCGCCTGCAGGGCTTTCAGGATGCCCTGGAAGCAGCAGGCCGGGAGCGGAATCCTGACTGGATGGAGGAGGCCAAATTCCGCATTGCCTCCGGCTATGAGGCAGCGGAGAGGCTCTTTACCCGCCAGCCGGAGCTGGATTCCCTCTTCTGTGCCACAGATAATATAGCCATCGGAGCTATGACCTATCTGAAAAAGCATAAAATCCGGATCCCCCACCAGGTGCAAGTGGTGGGAGTAGGAGACTCGGAGAAGGGGCAGGTGGTGGAACCGGCGCTGACTACCGTGCACTATTACTACAAGACCAGTGGCCAGGAAGCAGCCCGCCTCCTGCTGGAGATGCTGTCCGGCCAGGAGGATGTCAGGAAAGAGATCAAGATGGGATATAAAATCATCGAGAGAGCCTCTGTCAGGAAATAGGGAAATATGACATACGAAGCGAAGGACTTTGGGCAAAGTGCCTGAAAAATCCTTCGCATTTTTATGTAAAAAGTCAATGAACTTTTTGTTTACAAAGGAGATTTGACTGGGTATAATAAAGGTGAAATGTGAGAACGATTTCACAAAAGGAATAGGCGAAACAAGGAAAGAAGAAGGGAAACTGTAGGATAATAACTTCAAAGAAGGAAGAGAGGGTATGAGATGGATTACAGAAGTGTAGCGCAAGGGATCCTGACCCATATCGGCGGGAGCGGCAATATCCTGTCGGCTGCTCATTGTGCCACCCGTCTGCGGCTGGTGATCGCTGACAACAAGAAGTGCAGCAAGAAGGCTCTGGAGGAGACGGAAGGAGTGAAGGGAGTCTTCGAAGCCTCCGGCCAGATACAGATTATCCTGGGAACGGGAACGGTGAACAAGGTCTTCCAGGAATTTGTCCAGCTGGCCGGGATTCAGGCCGGGACCAAGGAGGAGGTCAAGGCAGCGGCAGCCTCCAGGCAGAATCCCTTTTTAAGGGCCATCAAGACCCTGGGAGATATCTTTGTTCCCATTATTCCGGCTATTGTAGCCAGCGGTCTTTTGATGGGTCTGCTGGAAGGTCTTTGCAATCTCTGGCCCTCCATGGCAGATTCCGGGGCCTATCAGATCTTTCACCTGTTCAGCAATACAGCCTTTGTATTCCTGCCTGTCCTCATTGCCATCAGCGCAGCCAAGACCTTTGGAGGCAATCAATTCCTGGGGGCTGTTATCGGCATGATCATGATCCATCCGGATCTTCTCAATGCCTGGTCGGTGGCCGGCATGCAGGCGGCAGACATTCCCAAAGCCTCGGCTTGGTTCGGCCTCTATGACATCAACCTGGTGGGTTATCAGGGACACGTGATTCCCGTTATTATCGCCGTTTGGCTGATGTGCTGGCTGGAGAAGAGGCTGCACAGGATTGTGCCGGAGATCATCGATCTCTTCGTGACTCCCCTGGTAACGGTGCTGGTGACCGGCTACCTGTCCTTGACCGTAATCGGTCCGGTCTTCTCCACAGCGGAGAACTGGGTGCTGGCCGGAGCCCGGGGGCTCATCGGACTTCCCTTCGGGATCGGCGGATTGATCATCGGTGCCCTCTATGCAGTCACGGTAGTGGCCGGGGTGCATCATATGTACAACGCCATTGAAGCAGGTCTTCTCAGTTCCACCGGTCTCAATATCTGGATGCCCATTGCTACGGCAGCCAATGTAGGACAGGGAGCGGCAACCCTGGCTCTGGCCCTCAAAAGCCGGAACAAGAAAACCAAGGCAGTGGCCCTTCCGGCCTCCTTGTCCGCCTTCCTGGGTATTACGGAACCGGCTATCTTCGGTGTCAATGTTCGCTATATGAAGCCCTTTATCGCTGGCTGCATCGGCGGCGCCTGCGGCGGCCTGGTGGCAGGTCTGACCGGGGTAGGAGCCACAGCCTACGGAATTACCGGAGTCTTTGGCTTCCTCATCACTACCCAATACCTGGCCAGCTACGCCCTGGTTATGCTGGTATCGGCTGCGGTATCCTTTGCCATCTCCTGGATCCTTTACAAGGACCAGCCCGCAGGTCAGGTGGACCAGCCCGCAGATCAACCCGCAGA
>CAVJHW010000087.1:6896-11245 GCA_963649395.1 Coriobacteriaceae bacterium
CCCGCAGACCAGCCCGCAGATCAGGCGGGCAAGGAAGGCCGGGAGGGGAAAGCATCTCCGTCAGAGTCAGAGACGGTGCCCAGGACGGAGAAAATACCCCAGACCGGGGAAGTGACTCAGCCCGGGGAAGTGACTCAGGCAGGGGAGGTGGCTCAGACAGGGCAGAAGTATATCCTGGCCAGCCCGGCCGAAGGGAAGGCCATTCCCCTCTCCGAGGTTCCCGATGAGACCTTTGCCAATGAGATCCTGGGCAAGGGCATGGCCATCCTGCCGACGGAGGGCAAGATCCTGGCTCCCTTTGACGGCAGCATCGACACTGTATTTGACACCAAGCATGCCATCGGCATGACATCCTCCGAAGGGGTGGAGATCCTGATCCATGTGGGAATCAACACGGTGGAATTGGGAGGCCGCTTCTACCAGGCTCACGTGGCAGAGGGAGATTCGGTGAAAAAGGGCCAGTTGCTCTTGACCTTCGACACAGCTGCCATTCAGAAGGCAGGATATGATATAGCTACTCCTTTGGTAGTGACCAATAGCGAGGATTACGAATCCGTGAACCTATTGAAACAGGGTCCGACCCATCCCGGAGAAGGAGTGCTGGAAGTGGTCGGGGGAGCATGAGGAGGAGTATGAGAGAGTATAAGTGAGCATGAAGGATCATAAGGAAGTATAAATGAGAATGAGAGAGCATGAGGGAGCATAAGAGAATATGAGAGAGGTTAGGAGAGAGACTGGGAAGGGGACTGCGAAAGGGGTCGGGGAAGAGGCCGCAAAAGAGTTCGCGAAAGAGACCCTGGGGGAGGACAGCTGGCGGCTGAAATTCCACCTGATGCCTCCCCGAGGCTGGATGAATGATCCCAATGGCCTGTGCTATTTTGGGGGAAAGTACCATGTATTTTTCCAATATCAGCCGGAGGATGCCCAAGGAGGCAGCGGCCATCCCAAGGTCTGGGGACATTATGCCGGGGAGGATTTCCTCCATATGCAATTCGAGGGAATCCCATTTTCCTGCGGCTCGCTGGATCAAAATGGCGCTTATTCCGGCTCGGCATTGGTGGCAGAGGGGAAAATGCAGCTCTTTTATACGGGCAATGTCCGGCTGGCCGGGGCTTATGACTACATTCATGCCGGAAGAATCTCCAATACCCTGCGCATCACCAGTGACGATGGGGTGCATTTCGGGGAAAAAGAGCTCTTGTTGGAGAACTCTGACTATCCGCCTGCCTGCACCTGCCATGTGCGGGACCCCAAGGTCTGGCAGGAGAATGATCGCAGCTATATGCTGCTGGGAGCCCGCCTGCAGGAGGACCGAGGGGCGGTTCTTCTCTATGAAAGCAGCAATCTGCTGGACTGGGAGTATCGGTCTATGATTGAGGCCGACCCTTCCATGGGATATATGTGGGAATGTCCGGATTATTTTACCCTGGGAGGTCACCGGGTGCTGGCCTCCTGCCCCCAGGGAGTGACCCGGGAGGAGGAAAGCTTTCAGAATGTATATTCCTCCGGTTATTATCTCCTGCCGAAAGCCCTGCTTACGCTGGGGGCCATGAGTTCCGGGGACCAGAGGGCTGTGGTGGGCAGGAAGAATTATCGGGAATGGGACAAGGGATTTGATTTCTATGCCCCCCAGACCTTTGAGGATGACCAGGGGCGCAGGATTCTGATAGGCTGGGCGGGGATGCCGGATGCGGAATATCAGAATCCTACCGTAGACAGGGGCTGGCAGCATGCCTTGACCCTGCCCCGGGAGCTCCTGGCCGGATCGGAGGTTATCCGGCAAAGGCCGGTGGAGGAGCTGAAGCAGCTTCGCTATGGGCAGACCTCCCTTTCGGGGGAGGGCAGCTTTCTTCTGGAGGATGCCAGCGGAGATCTGGAGATCGAGAAGAAGGATACGGATCCGGGCCGAACCTGTGAAGACTGGACAATCCATATAGGAAAAGGCTGCAAGCTCAGTTATGAGAAGGGCTGGCTTCGGCTGGAGCTGGAGGAAGGCTGGGGGTATGGCCGAAGCAGGCGCCAGGCCAGGATAGGGAGTTTCCGCAATGCCAGAATCCTGGTGGACACTTCTTTGGTGGAGGTTTATGTCAATGATGGAGAAATGGTCTTGACTTCCCGCTTTTATCCACCTTATAGTGAAGAAAAGGAAGGTCAAAGGCTGGAACTGGACTTTCACTGCCCGGGCCTGGAGATCACAGGCTGGCAGATGAAAGCGATGGAAGAATAAAAAAGCAGATGAAAGCGATGGAAGAATAAAAAAATCGTGAAGAATAGCAGAAGGGAGATTAAGAAGATGAGCAAATTTACCTATGTAATCAAGGATGAGGTGGGTATCCACGCCCGCCCGGCAGGCCTGCTGGTGAAGGAGGCCAAGAAGTACGCCTCAGCGGTAACCCTGGAGGTCAATGGCAAGAAGGCAGACGCCCGGAAGCTGATGGCAGTTATGGCTTTGGGAGCCAAGGCCGGTCAGGAGCTGACAGTAACGGTAGAGGGGGCCGATGAGGCAGAGGCAGCAGAGGCGTTGCAAAGGTTTTTGGAGGAGAATCTGTAAGGTTTTTTGGCCTGGGAGCATCCTGTGGCAGCAGCCTTAGCCGCCGGGAGATCCTGTGCCATACGGCCGAGTTCTCGACGTGCTTGCAGCGGGTTCTCTCATGGGTGGGAAGTCGCCGGATGGCAGAAAGGGGAAGAGAATGGAGAAGATTGCCGGAAAGTCTATTTACAATGGAATTGCTATGGGCAAGATCCTATATTACGGGAAAGAGGAAGGCCTGGTCAAGCGCTGTAAGGTAGAGGACGCAGAGGCGGAAATCGCCCGCTATGAGGCGGCGCGGGACACAGCCATTCAGCAGCTGCAGGAGATCTATGAGACGGCTCTTCAGAAGGTAGGAGAGGAAAATGCAGCCATTTTCCAGGTTCATGCCATGCTGCTGGAGGATGATGATTTCAATGATTCTGTCCGCAATAGGATCGCCACCCAGCAGGTCAATGCGGAATATGCCGTCACAGCCACCGGGGAGAACTTCTCCGCCCTTTTTGCCCAGATGGAGGATGAATACTTTCGGGCGCGGGCGGCGGATATCAAGGATATTGCAGACCGGGTGGCAGCCATCTTGACCGGACGGGAGGCAAACGCAAGCTTTACGGAGCCGGTCATTCTGGTGGCGGAGGATCTGGCCCCCAGTGAAACGGTGCAGATGGATAAGGACAAGGTGCTGGCCTTCGTAACCAGAGCCGGTTCTGCCAACTCTCATACGGCTATCCTGGCCCGAACCATGAATATTCCTGCCTTGATCGGGATTCCAGTGCAGGCAGACTGGGATGGCCGACAGGCAGCGGTAGACGGTCACAAGGGTCTTTTGATCCTGGATCCGGATCCGGACACCAGAGCCGAGCTTCAGCAGCGCCAGGATCAGGATGCCGAGAAAAGAAGGCTCTTGCAGGAACTCAGGGGCCAGGAAAATATCACCTTGGACGGGAAGAAGATCAACCTTTATGCCAATATCGGCAGTCTGGCTGACGTAGGCGCTGTCCTGGCCAATGACGGAGGGGGCATCGGTCTCTTCCGCAGCGAATTCATTTACCTGGGCCGGGAATCTGCCCCCACGGAAGAAGAGCAATTTCAGATCTACAAGTCCGTGGCCGAGATGATGGCCGGGAAAAAGGTCATTATCCGGACCCTGGATATCGGGGCGGATAAACAGGTGGATTACCTGGGATTAGACAAAGAGGACAATCCCGCCTTGGGTTATCGGGCCATCCGCATCTGCCTGGACAATCCCTCCCTCTTTCGAAGTCAGCTGCGGGCCATCTACCGGGCCGGAGCCTTCGGCAATATCGCCGTCATGTACCCCATGATCACCTCTGTGGAAGAGGTTCAAAGGATCAAGACCATAGCCCAGGAGGTTAGACAGGGCTTGCAGGCAGACGGGATTCCCTTTGGAGAGATCGAGCAGGGCATTATGATCGAGACCCCGGCGGCAGCCCTCATCAGCGATCAGCTGGCCAGGGAGGTGGATTTCTTTAGTATCGGCACCAATGACCTGACCCAATATACCCTGGCCATGGATCGGCAAAACAACCGCTTGAGCCCCTTCTACCAGCCCCACCATGAGGCCATCCTGCGTCTGATCCGGATGACCGTAGAAAATGGGCACGCAGGCGGATGCTGGGTGGGCATCTGCGGGGAGCTGGGAGCAGACCTGGAGCTGACAGAGACCTTCCTTCAGATGGGAGTGGATGAGCTGTCCGTAACCCCGGGAATGATCCTGCCCTTGCGGGAGAAGATCAGAAACAGCCATGGGATGGCATAGAGCAGGTGGGAGAAAGGTCGACCTCGTGACCTTTCTCCC
>CAVJHW010000088.1:0-11109 GCA_963649395.1 Coriobacteriaceae bacterium
CAGGCAAGATATGGTTTGGATTCCAGCTCTGATTGATGCAAGCCTCGGAACCTCGAACAGTTACATTCTAACATCAAAATCTGCCCTTCGCAATTGAAAGACAGATTTTTTTCCATAAAACAGATCCGGCAGGGGCTGCTGTACACCGAACCTTACGATATTCCCCCGCCGGATCTTCTTCTTATTCCCGCTCTTTTACAAAATTGAAATCAATCCTCTCCAGAATCCCATCCTCCGTCAGCACATAATCCCGCATATACGTACCGTGTTCCGCTACGCAGCAGGCATTGGCCACCGAAGCCGGATTGCTGGTCTTTCCCTCCAGCAGAATACGAACACCGTTTTCCGAGTAGCCTCGCAATTCCGCCTCCAGCTTTCGCTTTTTGTATTTTTTCCTTTTCATTGCTCCCTACGGTACTGGATCTTTCTTGGATCTTTCTTTCGTGACAGACAAAAAATCCGGTATCCGCTCCTTTCTGCGTCTTCAGCCGAATAAATCCGACTCTACTCATAGAACTTAAGAAAAGGCATACTCCGACACCTGTTTATTCTCTTCCCGTAACATCGATCTTTTTGGAAAAATATGCGAACCGCATGAAAAATATCACTGAACTCAATTAAGTAAGATGCGGCGGATGCCGCTATGAAACGTATGAATAAGACAAACAAACCAACTGCCAATTACCTGTACATGGGCATACCCCCTTCTGAACAGGTGTCTGACGGCTCTTTTCTTATCCCCATTATACGACAAATTCCCACAAATGCAAGTACTATTTTCATTTCTAAAAACTCTGTGAAGTTCTTTACAGTTCCCGGGGTTTTGGTATATACTGAATGGTACAAAGAAGATCTGTACAGGGTTCATCCCAAGGAGGGGAAGTGATTTATATATGAAGATTGAGAAGATTAATGACACCCAGATCCGCTGCACTCTGACCAAAGATGACCTTGCCAGCCGTCGGATCAAGCTAAGTGAGCTGGCCTATGGTACGGACAAGGCCAGGAGCTTATTTCAAGACATGATGCAGCAGGCTCACCATCAATTCGGTTTTAAGCTGGATAGCTCGCCCCTGATGATAGAGGCAATTCCCATATCACCGGACAGCATTGTCCTGAATATTACGAAGGTAGAGGACCCGGAGGAGCTGGATACCCGCTTTTCCAAGTTTTCTCCCCCTACAGACGATGCCGACACTGCGACGGCCTCCCGTTTTTCCGGAGCAGACGATATTCTGGATCTCTTTCAGAAGATCTGCGATGCCAAGAATAAAGCCCAGGCCAATCCGGAGCTACCAGGCGGCCAAGAGGGGCAAGAGGTTCTGCCCGATTCCCAGACTTTACAGGGTGCCTCACCAGCCGCCCAGAACCTGGCAGCTCAAGAGACCCCAGCGGCAGATGCGCCAGCTGAGCCAGTGAACCTGGTGCAATCCTTCTGTTTCCAGAAGCTGGATGATGTGATCCTGGCTGCCCACGGGCTGCGCTCCTTCTATTCCGGCAGGAATTCCCTCTATAAGCAGGAAAGCACCGGCACCTACAAGCTGATTCTTCACCAGTCGGACTGCACACCAGAGCTTTTCAATAAGATCTGCAATATTCTGTCCGAGTATGGCATGAACCAGCCCTTCTCCGCTTCCGGAGAGGCCTGCCTGATAGAACACGGCAGTCTTCTGATTGAAGACAGTGCCCTGCAGAATCTGGCCAGCCTTTGATAAAAAAAGGATGATACCCTTCCCACGGGGTATCATCCTTTTTGCTTGTGCGGCATCCGCTGCCGCAAGCGGTCATTTGCTGCTCAAATAATCCTCTATCTTGTCCATGGCTTCCGCCTCATCCTGACCATTGGCCGAGATAGTCACGCTTTCCCCGTTATCCAGGCCCAGAGTCATCATCCCCATAATGCTCTTGGCATTAACCTTCTTCTTGCCACTTTCCACATAGATCTCGCTTTCAAACTGGCTGGCTACCTGTACCAGCATCGCAATAGGGCGAGCCTCCAATCCACTGGCGATCTGAATGGTGATTGGTTTTCTGATCATAATAAGTCTCCTCCTTGTAGCGGCTGCCTTAGCAGCCATGGACGTCTACTGTCTTGCTCTCAGCTCGTCTGCTATAGAGCTCAGCTTTCTCAAGCGGTGGTTCACGCCGGACTTTCCCACCGGAGGGCTCAACAGTAACCCAAGTTCTTTTAGTGTTGCCTCCGGATATTGTAACCGAACTCGGGCTATTTCGTCAAGTCCATTTGACAGGCCCTCGAAACCAATCCGGTCACGGATATACTGAATATCTTCTATCTGTTTCACGGCAGCATTTACCGTCTTATTGATATTGGCAGTCTCGCAATTCACCTTTCGATTGACGCTTCCCCTCATCTCCTTGAGAATCCGAACATTCTCCAGTTCAAACAGGGCCTTCCTGGCATCCATCATTCCCAGCAGATCGGAGATCTGGGAGCCCTCCTTGATATAGACAATATGATTCTTCTTCCTTCCAACGGTTCTGGCATCAATTCCCAGACTCTGTATCAGAGCCTGCAGCTGCTCCGCCTGATATCTTGTATCACAGACGATTTCGAAATGGTAGGATCGCATGGGGTCGCTGACAGACCCGGCCGCCAGAAATGCCCCCCGAAGGAAGGCTCTTCTGCAGCAATTCTTCTGCACCACCACGTTATGGATCAGGGGAAGTTCCTCCGCCAGACTTCCCTGAGGAGTCAGCAGTTTAACCGCCTGGAGAATGCGAATCGCATCCTGGTTCTCCAACACTGCAATCTGGTAAATAGCGGCCCCTTGACGGCAATTCGGAGAATGTCGCCGAAGGGAAACCTCCGGACAGATGCGAAAGATCTTTTTCAGCAAGAAAGAATATTTCTCCGCCACCCAGATATTCTCTGTTTGCATTCGAATGCAATACTCCTCCCGGACGGAAATATGGACTCTCCCACACAGGGTAATGATGGCCGTCAGCTCTGCGATCTGACAATGACGGGCCCCTCCCGTCTGATGACAAAGCTCCTCCTTGACCTCACCGGAAAATGACATACTTACATCCCCTTACGCATAGCGTCCTTCTCGATATCCCTGTGCTCTATCCGTATCCCATACTCCCCTGCATGTTCCAATTGGTGATAGAGGGCGTTGGCCAGGGTGACGGACCGATGCTTCCCCCCGGTACAGCCAATTGCAATCACCAGCTGGTTTTTGCCCTCGGTGATATAGTTGGGCAGCAAAAACTCTATCAGATCCGTCAGTTTTTTCAGGAATACCTGGGCCACCTCAAAGCCCAGGACAAAATTGCTGACGGGAGCGTCATTGCCTGACAGGTGCTTCAAGCCCTCAATGTAATAGGGATTGGGAAGAAAGCGCACATCAAAGACCAGATCCGCATCAGCGGGAATTCCGTATTTGAAGCCGAAGGACAGAACTGTCACCATCAGGCTCTTGAAATCCCGATTCTGCACAAATATCTTCTCCAGCTCCTGCTTCAGATCCCTGGTCAGAAGCTGGCTGGTATCTATGATATAATCTGCCTGCTTCTTCAAAAATTCCAGCCGGGATCGTTCCTTCTGAATCCCGCTCTCCACACGTCCCCCTCCTGCCAGGGGGTGATTTCTCCTGGTTTCCTTGTATCGCTTCACCAAGATTTCGTCATTGGCATCCAGGAAAAGAATCTCATAGTGGATTCCTGACTGCCTCATCCGTCCCAGCACCGCCTGCAGATCCGGCAGGGCCTTGCCGCTTCGTATATCTACTCCGATGGCGATTCTGGTAATCTCACCCCCCGTGCCATCCATGGTCAGCTGGGCAAACTTCTCCATGAGGAAGATCGGAAGGTTGTCTACACAGAAATATTCTGCATCCTCCAGCATCTTCAAGGCTGTGCTTTTCCCCGCTCCGGACATGCCTGTTACAATCACAAACCGCATCAGCATTTTCTGCCTCCCTTCCCCTCTTCCCCGTCCTCTACTCTGTCAGAATCCTTCCGGGACTTCCCCGGCCTTGGTCAGAATCCTTCCGGGACTTCCCCGGCCTTGATCAGAATCCTTCCGGGACTTCTCGGACCTTGGTCAGAATTCTCCCAGGAAACGAACCTCCGGTTCCAGCCGGACATGGAATTGTTCCCACACCCTTTCCTGAACCTGCCGCATCAGCTGCCGCACATCCTCCGCTGTGGCAGCCCCCGCATTGACTATGAAGCCACAATGCTTCTCAGAGACCATGGCATCTCCTACCCGAAGACCCCGCAAACCCGCATCCATGATCAGCTTGCCGGCAAAATATCCTTCCGGTCTCTTGAAGGTACTGCCTGCGCTGGGCAGGTCCAAGGGCTGGCGGCCGCATCGGATCCTGCGCAGCTCTTCCATCCTTTGGCGAATCTGATCCGCTTCTCCCCTGGCAAGAGCCAGCACCGCTTCCAGCACAATCCAGCCCTTTTCCCTGACCAAACTGGTGCGATATCCCATCTGAAGGTCCTGGCCGGGCAGGGTCAGCACCTGTCCCTGCCTGTCCAGCACCGTAACCGTCTCCACCACTTCCTTCATCTCGCCTCCATAGGCACCGGCATTCATGAAAATGGCTCCTCCCAGGGTTCCCGGGATGCCGGAGGCGAATTCCAGCCCTGTCAGCCCCGCTTCTCCCGCAAGGGTGGCTAAACGAGACAGCAAAATACCGGCTCCGGCCCGGATCCGCTCCCCCTCTATCAAAACCTCCTGATATCTCTTATAGATCTGTATCACGACTCCCCGATAGCCTTCATCGCTGACCAAGAGATTGCTTCCATTGCCCAGGATAAACCAGGGAAGGCCCTCTTCCCGGCACAAGAACAATATCTGGCGAAGCTTCTCCGCAGAATCCGGGCATACAAAATAATCCGCCTTTCCCCCTATCCGGAAGGTAGTGTGCCGCTTCATAGGTTCATCCGCCAGCACATTGGCAGCTCCTGCCACATCGCAAAGCCTTCTGTAGATTGTTTCGTCCATAGTCCCCTTATGTTCCTCCCAATTGAGTTACAGCAAGCCCCTGACGCCATCCAAAGAGAAGGCATCCCTCTGCTGCCCTCCCGCTTTCCTGGACCTGCCGCTGTATCGTTTCATTATACAACTCAGACCAGGAAAGCGCAACCACGGAAAAAGGGAGCCCCGGGGGCTCGGTGGGCAGCCATGGTCATGTCTCATCCTCCCGGCAGGGGTGCCCACACCCTTCCGATGGATCATAGAATTCCAAAAAGCTGTGTCTCACGCCCCCCTGCTTATAGCCGATCACCGTATCCAGATTCACATTTTCCACGCTTTTGAAAATATTTCCCTCCACAAAGGGATTGGTTTTCTTCATGGCGCGGATCATTTCCTTGACCTCCATACGCTTGGAGACATTGTCCCCGCTGCAGGTGCTGCAGGTATCGGTAAAGCGGCAGGCGCATTGAATGAAATGAAGGTTGTTATAGTCCCGCCAGGCCTTAACATCCTCCTCCCGTACCAGATACAAGGGGCGGATCAGCTCCATGCCCTCAAAGTGGATGCTATGCAGCTTCGGCATCATGGTCTGCACCTGGGCTCCGTAAAGCATGCCCATGAGGATGGTCTCAATCACATCGTCATAATGGTGACCCAGGGCGATCTTGTTGCAGCCCAGCTCTTTGGCCTTGTTGTAGAGATGTCCCCGCCGCATACGGGCGCAGAGATAGCAGGGATTCTTGTCGATGGTATAAACGGCATTGAAGATCTCCGTCTCAAAGATCTGAACCGGCACATGGAGTCGGCGGGCATTGCTTTCAATGATCTTGCGGTTCTCGGGACTGTAACCGGGATCCATGACCAGGAAGACCAGCTCAAAGGGGAATTTGTTATGGCGCTGCAGCTCCTGGAAGAGTTTGGCCATCAGCATGGAATCCTTACCGCCGGAGATGCAGACAGCGATTCTATCTCCCTCCTGAACCAGCTGGTAGTCCCGGATGGCCTTGGTGAACTTTCTCCAGATCCTTTTGTGGAATTTTTTCCGAATACTCTGCTCTACATCCAGATAAAAGCTATCCTCTCCTGTCGCTTCCTGCCCCATGGTATCCACCAGCCAGGCCAGGTAGCCCCCCCGCAGGTTATAGGCCGCCTGGCCTTGCTCCCGCAGCCATTGGACCGCCTCCCGACCGGTTTCCCCCTTTTTGCAATAAATAATGATCTCCTCCAGGTCCTTCCTTGCCTCCTGCTTGTCTTTCGGAATCGCATATTGCTCCTTTAATCCCTCCGGCGATATATTCTCCGCGCCCGGCAGGTGTCCGTAGGAAAATGCCAGGGGATCTCTGATATCAATCAGGCGATAGCTTCCTCGATTCCGCTGGTTCAATTCCTGCACTGTTATTTCATAAGCATCCATTCTATCCTATCCCATCTATCCTTCTGTTCTTTTCCGCTTGATCCGGCCCTCTTCCTTTGCTTGCGCCGCCCCAGATCCAGTCCATGCAAGCTGCCTCTCCTCAAGCTCGGTTTTCCTTGTCTGCGCAGAGATCCTTCACAACCTCAGCGGCCAGGATCAGACCTGCCACGGAGGGCACAAAGGCCGTACTGCCGGGGATGGCCCTGCGTTCCGTGCATTTGTGGAGGGCTCCGGGAGGGCAGACACAGTGGTTTCGACAGCTATTCTCCATATCCTCCAGGGGCTGTAGGGGCTTCTCATCCGAATAGACCACCTTCAGCTTCCTCACCCCCCGTTTCTTCAATTCGTGCCGCATGACCTTGGCCAGGGGGCACATCTGGGTCTTGTAGATATCCGCCACCTGGAAGCGGGTGGGATCCAGCTTATTCCCGGCCCCCATGGAGCTGATCACCGGTACCCCACAGGACTGGGCCCGCAGGATGATCTCCAGCTTGGCTGTCACTGTATCCACGGCATCCACCACATAGGAATATTGGGAGAAATCAAAAGTCTCCGCATTTTCCGGCAGATAAAAACATTGGCGGATCTCTACCTGAGCCTGGGGATTGATGTCCAGGATCCGATCTCGCATCACTTCTACCTTATACTGTCCCACTGTTTTCCTGGTGGCAATAATCTGACGGTTGATATTGGTCAGGCAGACCTTGTCATCGTCCACCAGGAGGAAGGAGCCCACACCGCTTCTGGCCAGGGCCTCCACCACATAACCCCCTACACCTCCAATCCCAAAAACCGCTACCCGAGCCCGGCTCAAGCGCTCCATATTCTCTGCTCCCAGCAGCAGCTGGGTTCTGGAAAATGCATTTAACATCCTCCCCTGTCCTCCTTGTTGCCATTTCCTTGCTCCGCCTGCGCATGCTTCTGCGGACCAGCCTCTGCCTCCCCGCTTTTCCCATCACTCTTCAGGGGACCGGCCTCTGCCTCCCCGCTTTTCCCATCATTCTTCAGCGAAAGGGTCTCGTTCATGCTGCCGGTGCGGTAGCCCCTCAGATCCAATGCCACATAAGCGAAGCCGATTTGCTTAAAATAAGCATCTACCTGCTTTCTCACTTCCTCCTCCAGCAATCGACCCATCTCCGAGGGAAGCAGCTCGATACGGGCCAGATTCCCATGGATCCGCACCCGCACCTGGTCAAAGCCTAAGTCCCACAGGTATTGCTCTGCCAGCTCTACCCTTTTCAGCTTCTCTTCCGTAATGGTCTCTCCGTATACAAAACGAGTAGCCAAACAAGCCAGGGAGGGCTTCTTCCAGGTAGGCAGGCCAGCCTTCCTGGACAGGATGCGGATCTCCTCCTTGGTCAAGCCAGCCCTGCGCAGGGGGCTGTGTACCCCCAATTCCCGAATGGCCTGCATCCCAGGACGGTAATCCCCCTCATCGTCCAGGTTAGATCCCTCTGCCAGCTCCTGAAAGCCCTCTTCCAAAGCCAGTCTTCGAATCTCTTGAAATATGGCCTTCTTGCACAGGTAACAGCGGTTGGGAGGATTCTGGGCAAAACCCGGGATCTCCATTTCCCGAATCCGACAGCTTCTATGTCGGATCCCCCATTTCCGGCATAGCTCCTTGGCTTCCTCTAATTCCCGCTCCGGAAAGGAGGCTGAGACCGCGCTGATGGCGACCACCCGGTCTCCCAAAGCCTCCCTGGCCGCATGAAGCAAAAGGGTAGAATCCACACCGCCGGAGAAGGCAACAGCCAGACCACCCAGAGACCGCAAATCCTCCAGCAAGGCTTGGTATTTCTCCTCCTCCCGTGTTTCCTCTCTATATTCTTCTCCTATCTTCGTCACTGCTTTCCTCCTCTCAAAAACCAATCCATAGAAAAAGTCATGATCTTCCCATCAGATGTTATTGGAAAAATCATGACCCTTCCTTCCTGTCAGCGGCTGCCTTCACCATCCTGGACCTTTAATCCGTGGCGACCACCTCTCGGTAAAAAGCCGCATAATCCTTGCGTCCTTCCTTGGTAAATGCGATGGCGGTGCGGGGATGCTGGTTCAAAAGCCCGGTCATCAGATATTGGAGATCATAACCCCACACAACCCCCTCTTCCCTCAGAGGATTCATGTATTTCTCGATGAATTGCAAAACCGGATAGTAGTGGTATTTGGGATTGCGGAGAACTCCCAGAAGGAATTCCATGGAGCAATTGCCTGCCCCCCTCCCCATGCTGCTGTAGGTGGCATCCAGGTAATCCACCCCATCTCCTACGGCCTCCAGGGTATTGGCCGCAGCCATTTGCTGGTTGTTGTGGGCATGAATACCGATCTTCTTGCCATATTTCCCCACGATTTCTTCATAAATATGGGCGATGCGGGCGATCTGCTCCGGATAAAGGGCTCCATAGCTGTCCACGATATAGATGACATCCACCGGGCTCTTCCCCAATATCTCCAAGGCTATCCTCAAATCGCTGTCCTGGGTATTGGAAATGGCCATGATATTACAGGAAACCTCATATCCCTTGTCCTTGGCATCCTGGATCATGTCCACAGCCAGGGGTATGGTATGCAGGTAGGTGGCCACCCGGATCATATCGATAGGGCTGTCCTCCCTGGGCAGGATATCGGTCTTGTAATCACAGCGACCCACATCTGCCATCACGGCTATCTTCAGCTCCGTATCATTCTCTCCCACGATCTCCCGGATATCCTGATCCCGGCAGAACTTCCATTTGCCGAACTTGTCTGTATCAAACATGGCCCTGGAGGCCTTGTAACCGAACTCCATATAATCAACACCGGCTTTCAGATTCGTCTGATAGAGGGCTTTGACGAAGTCATCGGTAAAATAAAAGTCATTGACAAGGCCTCCGTCCCGCAGGGTTGCATCCACCACGCGAATGCTTGAACGATAATCCATCAAACTGGCTATTTCCTTCATAATAATTCATCCTTTCTGGCCTTCCTTTGTGGGGCCGGGCAATGCCTAGCATGGGGTTTTCTTTGAAAGCCCCCACAAGGAGCCGGGCTGAAGACAGCATAACACAAAGGAGGGGGTTTGTCTACCCTTTATTGCGTTGAATTGTAACACTTTAATGTCGTGAAATATCAGCCTCCTTCTTAGGCTTATTCGACCGAAGCAAATCCACCAGCATACTGACACATACGAAAATAAGGACAATGACATAGGGGAAGGCGATAACAATCGTAAGAGTCTGAATATTCCCCACATTTCCCGACAAAGTCAGTGCAAATGCAATGACAGCCATAAGAAGTCCCCAGAAGAAGAGCTTTCTCCTGGATGGATTGAGATTGCCCTGATCGGTCAGGGAAGCCAGCATAAAGGTGGCTGAGTTGACGGATGTGATAATAAACATCATAACAAGAAGCATAGAAACCACACAGAGAATGCCCCCCAGGGGATAGGTCCTCAGCACAGCAAACATTGTTGTCTCCTGACTTCTAATAATAATACTAAGGGTTTCTCTGGCAAACGAAGTTGCGGCCCGAAAGGCCATCCCGCCGAAGATAGAAAACCATAGGAAACAAAAGGCAGCCGGAAGAAGAATAACACCTACCACATACTCCCGAATGGTTCTGCCCTTGGATATCCGTCCCACGAAGGTTCCGGCAAAGGGCGCCCAGGACACCCACCAGGCCCAGTAAAAAATACGCCAGGCCAGAAACCAGGCCTTATCGTTATTCATCGTCATCGCTACACTTTCCGGAAGAAAATGGATCAAATATTCCTTCATTCCCAGGACAAAGCTGTTCAGGATATCTCCTTTGGGACCAACCAGGAAACAGACAATCATCAAGAGGATGCAGGTATACATATTAATCTGTGCCATAATATTGATTCCCCGGGAAAGCCCTGCCACAGCCGTACCGATATAGACAAAGGCCATAACTGCAATAAGTACCAGCCAGGTCACCGCATAATTTCGAATATCAAACAGAATCTGAAGGCCTGCACCCACCTGTAAAACTGTCATGGCAAAGGAAGTGGGTACCGCTACCGCCGTGCATACCGTTGTAAGGCCATTGATCACATGCCCCACCACACCTTGCGCCGCTTTTTCCCCTATCAATGGCTTAAAAATGTTGCTAACCAGCCCCCCTTCTCCCTTGCGAAACTGAAAATAAGCAAAACCGAGACCCATGGTTGCGAAGATTGCCCAGGGAGCAAATCCCCAATGCGTAAAGGTTGCCCGCATGGAAAAAGCCAGCGCCTCCTGGGACAGGCCTGTAATTTCTCCGGCCGGTGCCGCATAATGAGACAGAGGTTCACAAACTCCCCAGAATACCAGCCCCGCACCCATGCTTGCAGTAAAAAGCATGGAAAACCAGGCCACGTTACTATATTCCGGTCTCTCATCATCCTTTCCCAGCCGAACCTTACCGAACTTACTGATCGCCAATCCCACCGGAAAGACCACAAAGAGCAAAACACCAACAACATAAAGCCAATCAAACTTCTCTTCAATACCGCTTAGAAGACCATTGGCTGTCCTGGTGAAAGACTCATTTCCAAATACCCCCCAAAGTGCTAGGACCACTGAGATCACTGCGGACCAAGTAAACACCGGATTGCTCGTCATTTTTTTCCATTTCATAGGCATCCTCCCCAATAGAAAACCTAACGTCAACAGAATAACCCCCTTGCAGGGCATTGTCCCGCACCACCACGCAGGAAAGCCGACTGCTCCGCACTACGTGCTCCCGCAGTCGCCGCCGGTATCAACAA
>CAVJHW010000089.1:0-10961 GCA_963649395.1 Coriobacteriaceae bacterium
GTATGATAGGAGCGGAAGTACGAAGTGCGGAGCAGTCGGCTTTCCTTCGTGGTGGAGCGGAACAACGTGCAGCATGGGGGTTTACTATGGAACGGTTGAAAATATTGGTAGTAGATGATGAGAGTAGGATGCGGAAATTGGTGAAGGATTTCCTGGTGAAGAGCAATTTTGATGTTCTGGAGGCCGGTGACGGGGAAGAGGCTCTTAATACATTTTATGACGTGAAGGATATTGCTTTGATTATCCTGGATGTGATGATGCCTAAGATGGATGGCTGGCAGGTCTGTCGGGAGGTTCGCCAATATTCCCAGGTGCCCATCATTATGCTGACGGCCAAGGGAGAGGAGAGGGATGAGCTTCTGGGCTTTGAATTGGGAGTGGATGAGTATATTTCCAAGCCCTTTAGCCCCAAGATTCTGGTAGCTCGGGTGGAGGCAATTCTGCGGCGAACCAATCATAGGGATCCCAACTCCAGCCTGGTGGCGGGGGGGATTACCCTGAACAAGGCTGCCCATTTGGCTACTGTGGATGGCCAGCCCATGGAGCTGAGCTTCAAGGAGTTTGAATTGCTGGCTTATTTCATGGAGAACCAGGGAATTGCCCTTTCCAGAGAAAAGATTCTGAATAATGTATGGAACTATGATTATTTTGGAGATGCACGGACCATCGATACCCATGTCAAGAAGCTGCGCAGCAAGATGGGAGAGAAGGGGGACTATATCAAGACCATTTGGGGCATGGGTTATAAGTTTGAGGTCACACAGGCATGAGGAAGTCCATCAAAAAGAGAATTGCATTTACCTTCATTGGCCTCATGACCCTGGCTTTGGTGGCCATTGGGCTAGTCCATTGGTTTTTCCTGGGTGATTATTATTTCAGCAAGAAGCAGGAGACTCTGGTGGAGAGCTGGGATATGATTAATAGCTCAGGATATACTCGGATCAGCGAGAACTTTCGGAAGTTTTGCTCCATCAATACCCTGACCTATGCGGTGGCGGATGCCAGTCTCAGCTATATATCCACCAATTCTCCGGATGAGACCGGCATGGCCAGCCGCCTCTTCGGTAATATTCTGGATAAGGAAAAGGACAATACCCAGATTCTGCAGAAAACGGATCAATATCAGGTGATCCTGATCCATGATCGATTTGTATCTATGGATTTTCTGGAATTGTGGGGGGAATTGGATAACGGGAATTATTATATTGTCCGCTGTCCGGTGGAGAGCATCAAGGAATCCGTGGCCTTGTCCAACCGCTTTTATCTCTATATCGGTATACCTACGATTTTGGCCAGTGCCCTGGTGATCTGGATGATTACCCGGAGGATTGTCCGCCCCTTGCAGGAGCTGACCCAGATCTCCCGTCGTATGGCCAAGCTGGATTTCGATGCCAAATATACCAGCGGCGGTGTGGATGAGATTGGTGAGTTGGGGCAGGACTTTAACCAGATGTCTGAGAAGCTGGAACAGGCCATCTCTGAGCTGAAAAGCGCCAATATCCGTCTGCAGAAGGATATCGAGGAGAAGACCCAGATGGATGAGATGCGTAAGGAATTCCTGTCCAATGTCTCCCATGAACTCAAGACCCCTATCGCCTTGATTCAGGGTTATGCGGAGGGTTTGAAGGACAATATTTCCGATGACCCCGAGAGCCGGGATTTCTATTGCGATGTTATTATAGATGAATCAGCCAAGATGAATACCCTGGTGAAGAAGCTTCTGACTTTGAACCAATTGGAGTTTGGCTATGACCAGCTGTCGGTAGAACGCTTTGATCTGGCAGAGCTGATACGGGGGGTGATCCAGGCTTCCCATATCCTCATCGACCAGAAGCAGGCACAGATTCTCTTTGAACAGGAGAAGCCGGTGCATGTCTGGGGAGATGAATTTAAGATCGAAGAGGTGATCACCAATTATCTCACCAATGCCCTGAATCACTTGGAGGGAGATAAGGTCATTGAGATTACCTGCAAGGAGGAGAAGGGAGTCGTTACCACCTCTGTCTTTAATACCGGTCAGCCCATTCCGGAGGAGGAGAAGGACAAGGTCTGGATTAAGTTCTATAAGGTGGATAAGGCCAGAACCCGGGAATATGGGGGAAGCGGTATTGGCCTGTCCATCGTCAAGGCTATCCTGGACGCTCATCAGCAGAAATGCTGGGTCACCAACTATAAGAACGGGGTGGCTTTTGCCTTCACCCTGGACAGCGCTCAGTGATTCTCATAGAGGGGCTTTTGACACTGTAACTAGGCATTTTCATGTTCACAAAGCATCCGGATTGTGTTATAATGGCCCATGTGAGCGGAATGTAACTCCCGTGGCTGCCAGTGCAGTCATTGCCACGAAGGAAGACCAGCCGGTTCCTGCCTTGGTATTTGGACAGCTGGTTTCGATATATGCAATTCAAGAGTGAGAGTGATGATATGCCGGATGCTAATATAACCAAGAGTGCTCTTGCTTCCTCCATGAAGCGCCTGATGGGTGAGAAGTCCTTTTCCAAGATCAGCGTGATTGACATCTGCCAAGGCTGCGGGATGAACCGCAAGAGCTTTTATTATCATTTTAAGGATAAATACGACCTGGTGAATTGGATTTTCTATAATGATTTCATCGGGATTGTGAGTACCAGTATTTTCGAGAGCGGCTGGGAGCTCCTGGCGGCAGTGGGAGAGCTGTTCTATAGGGATCAGGGCTTCTATCGTAGTGCCTTGAAGGTGGAGGGGCAGAATTCCTTCCGGGACTATTTTCATGAATCCATGACCCCCATCATTGCCTTCTTTATCCGGGATGTCTGTGAGACGGAGGAGGATGAGGAGATTATTGTGACCTTTTTCTGCGACGCCTATCTGTCGGCGATTGTGCGGTGGCTGGAGAACGGCTGCAATCTGGAGCCTAAGGCCTTTGTATCCAGCCTGAAGCGCCTGATTCTGGGAATAGCCAGGAAGATTGTGGATGATTAAGGAGAATATTGCATAAGCAGGGGACGAGGAAAAGCCTGAGAATCTGTAGGATAAGGACAGAGTCTCAGGCCTTCTTTTCTGTCTTTTCGGGTCTTGTGCTTCTCGAGCTTCCTGTGTTTCTGTGCCCCTTATCGGTTCTTGGGGAGGGTCTTGGCAAAGAGCTGCTCCAGGGACAGGGCGTGACGGTAATCGGTGATAGGACCGTTGTGGGTATGAATATCTCCATTTTCCAGAATTTCGAAAAAGCAGGCCTCTGAGGACATAATGTGATCGATCTGCAGGGCGTCCTCGTAGAGGTCAAAGAGGATAAAGGGGTAGGTAGGCTGAAGTCTGGTATCCTTCACAAAGCGTCCCACCCGCTGTCGGCAATCTGGGGTACAGTCATCCCGGGCGATGAGGATGACAAAAGAGCTTTCATATTCCGTGAACTCATGGGTGCGTTCTCCGGCCATCCACTGACGGCTGTCCAGGTCACTGTAGTAGTCATAGGTTCCATACCAGGATCTCTGGCGCTGCATATTCTTGCAGTTGGGCATGCAGGAGGCGGTCAGAGCGGGAAAGAGGCACATACTGTTGGTACAGGGCTTCAGAAGAGCCAGCTGGGCCGGTGTCAGCTCCTGATCCGGCAGGGTGACGATAAAGGCACAATCCTTGTAGGTCCGAAGGAGCTGAACCAGATCCTCCAGGCAGGACAGGGAGCCGCTGCAGCGGATCACGTAGGTGTAGATGCCCATGGGTCGTCCCTGACGGATGCAATGTTCAATCTCTGCAGGAGAGATGCTGCCGGGAAGGGTGGGGTCAAGGCGAAGAATCAAGGCCCAGGGGATCTGGAAGGGCTTCTTGGCCTCGATTCCCCGGATGATCTTGCCTCCGTAGGTTAGACTGTTATATCCTAGGTTAATGCCGAAATCCTTCAGGCATTTTCGGTCTGTATGGCGGAGCAGGTGCTCGATGGCCGGGTAATAGGGACTGTCATCATTGCGCAGCAGCTCCTGGAAAATGGCATAAATCTCCTGCAAAAAGCGTCCCTTGGAAAACTGCCGTCCCATATCCGTCAGCTTCCGGATACTCCGCTGAGGATCTTCCTCAATCTCTCGCAGCCCCCGATCGATGGTGGCATCTATGATTGCTCTGGTAATCTCATTTGGTTTCACGACAAAAGCCTCCGGTAGAATTAGTTCCCTTGCTCCCTACAGTATAGTCCTTCTGTGGTGATTTTTGAATGGACAAAAAAAGGAATCTGTCCGTTATGCCAGTTCCTTTCGCACGCTCTCCAAATCCGGCATGGAGGGGATTCCCCCCCGCTTTTCTACGCAAAGTCCGGCTACCGCATTGGCAAATTGGAGAAAATCCAATCCGTCTTTTTCGGTAAGGTCCTCTGGCTGTAGGCAGCTGGAGGCAAATTTTGATAAAATACCAGCCCAGAAGGAGTCACCGGCGCCGGTGGTATCTGCCACCTTCCGATCCTTTCCCTTGGCTCTTACCAGGAATTGATTGGTGCACATGAGGGCACCCTCCTTGCCCAGAGTCACCAGGACACAGCGCACGCCTTGACGCAGAAGCTCTCGGGCGGCTTCCTCCGGTGCGGAGAAGCCGGTCAGAAGATGGGTCTCCTCATCGGATAATTTCATGATATCGACATAAGGAATCACTGATTGCATCTGCTTGGCTGCCTCCTCCTGACTGGGCCATAGCAAAGCTCGGTAGTTGGGATCATAGGAAATCAGGGCCCCTGCCTCCTTGGCTTGTCCTATGGCATACAGAGTGGCACTTCGTGCGGGTTCATCCGTCAAAGACAGGGAGCCGCAGTGGAAGATGCGGGCCTTCTTCAGCAAGTCGGTATCCACCTCCTCCTGCCGCAGTTGGGTATCTGCCCCCGGCTTTCGGGCAAAGGAGAAGCTTCTCTCCCCATTTTTGAGGGCAACGAAGGCAAGGGTAGTGAAGTAATTGGGATCCACCAGCAAGCCCCGGGTCTCAATCCCGCATTGGTTCAGGGTTTCTTTTAGCAGGTGTCCGTGCATATCATCGCCGACCTTCCCGATAAAAGCAGTTTTCTGCCCCAGCTTCTGCAGGGCCGCCAGCACATTGGCGGGAGCCCCTCCCGGATTCTGTTCAAATAAAGCCTGTCCTCCTTCACTGACCCCGTAGGGGGTAAAATCAATCAATAATTCGCCTAAGGCGACTACATCAAACATAGGATAACCTCCGTTTTCTCGACTTCTTGCCTTGTCCAATTAGATTAGGTATATGTTAGCAAGAAAAAACCTGGAATGCAAGACCGCTGCTTCTGTAAAAGATGAACAAAAATGCAAGCATATTTTCATGAAATATAGCGAAAATAAAAAAACCATTGACTTTTCAGCCGGAGAGAGATATAGTCGGATTGTAAAGTAAAACATTTTATAAAAGTCTTGTCCAATAGGCAGCCAGCGGGAGCTGGCAAATATTTAGTCCGATACCGTGCACGAGCACGGGAGTCCAAATCAGGAACTGGCGAGGGCCAGTTTCCTCTTAGCCCGATACCGTGCACGAGCACGGTACGATCCATACAACCATAGAGCCGGTTATTTTGATCATCGCATCAAATGGAGAAAAAGCAAAGATAAGGAGGCAAGAGATGGAGAAAATGATGAAAGTAGCTGTTATGAATGGCATTGGCAAGATGGGTTTTATTCAACGGCCGATTCCTAGGCCCAAGGCAGGAGAGGTTCTTGTAAAATTGGAATATGTTGGGATTTGTGGTTCCGACCTTCACTATTACGAGGAAGGACGCATTGGTGCCTACCTTGTGGAGCCCCCCTTTGTATTAGGTCATGAGCCGGGGGGGATTGTAGTAGACGTGGGAGAGGAGGTGAAGAACCTGAAGATAGGAGACAGGGTAGCTCTGGAACCCGGAAAGACCTGTGGGCATTGCGAATTTTGCAAAGATGGCCGATACAATCTCTGTCCGGATGTGGTTTTTTTTGCCACACCGCCGATTGATGGGGTATTTCAGGAGTATGTAGCCCACCAGGCTGATCTGTGCTTCAAACTTCCGGAGAATGTATCCACCCTGGAAGGAGCCCTCATTGAGCCATTGGCGGTGGGATTTCATGCCGCTAAGCAGGGACGAGCTCATTTTGGCCAGACAGCTGTGGTGACAGGAGCCGGATGCATTGGCTTGGTATCCATGATGGCCTTGAAAGCCTTAGGGGTAACGGAGGTCTATATAGTGGATCTGGTAGATAAGAGATTGGAGAAAGCCACGGAGCTGGGAGCCAATCAGGTAATGAATGGGAAAAAAGTTGATGCTGTGCAGGAAGTATTGCGATTAACCGGTGGACGAGGAGTGGATCTTGTTATTGATACCTCCGGCTCAGAAGTCTGTGTCAATCAGGGGATCGAAATGCTGGTAAAGGGTGGCAGGCTGGTGCTGGTAGGATACAGTAGATCCGGAAAGATGAACCTAAATACCAGTTTGATCTGTGACAAGGAGCTGCATATGAATTCTGTCTTTCGATACAGACACATGTATCCGATGGCTATTCAGGCAGTAGCGGAGGGAAAGGTCAATCTGAAGGGGATTGTGACGGACCTGTTTGATCTGGACGATATACAAGCTGCCATGGATCGCAGTGTAAAGGATAAGGAAAATATTGTAAAAGCTGTGATACGGGTAGGCAAAAAGGCAGAATAAGAAAGACGAAGGAGCGGAGGTAAAAAATGAGAAAAAAAACAAGCGGGACAGTGGTAAGCCTTATGTTGACAGCAGTTATGGGAGCTACTTTCTTGGCAGGCTGCAAGGGCAGTGAATCTTCCTCTTCAGCAGGCGGAACAGGTTCGAAGATTGACTCTGTTTCCTCCGGGGCGGTGTCTGCAGGCTCTTCTGCAGGTGAGACTTCTGCTTCGGGCAAAAAGAGCTACAAGATAGGGGTGACGTATGCAGATTTATCCAATTCTGTTTGGGCGGAGGAAGCAGATGCGATAGAAGCCATGGCCACTGAGCTGGGGCATGATGTTACGGTATTAGACTGTGGGAATGATGCCTCTACCCAGATTACCCAGATCGAGAATTTTGTAGCCAATGGCTGTGATGCGATCATCATCGGGGCTACGGACATTGGAAGTATTAATTCCGCTGCTCAGGAGGCTATCGACAAGGGAGTTATAGTGGAAGCCTTTGGAACGGAGATGATGACCTATACCACAACCCTGCTGGCGGACAATAGCGCAGCGGGAGAGCTGCTGGCAGAGGAGGCAGCAAAGTGGGTGGAAGAACATTATGATGGAGCAGCCAAAATCGGCCTTGTGAATTATTACGAAAGCCCGGATTGTGTAGCTCGGGCGGAGGCCTTTACAGCGAGAATTGGGGAATTGTCACCGGATTCAGAAATCGTGGCAGAGGGTTCCGCAGGGACAGCAGTGGTAGGTATGGAATTAGCAGAGAACTTTATGCAGGCAAATCCGGACATGGGAGTGATCTTCTGCATTGGTGACGGAGCAGCATCGGGGGTGCTTCAAGCGGTTATAAGCTCCGGACGGGCGGATCAGATCGGAGTCTTCTCTTGCGATGGAACGGTGGAATGTCTGTCTCAGATGGCTCAAGGAGCTCCGCTGATTGCAGACTGCTCCTTTGGTGCAGGTTGGGAACTGGGGGAAGCCCAGTTGCAATTGGTATTGAACATTCTGGAGGGAAAGGAGTATGAGAAGATTACTCGGCTGCCGAATACCATTGTTACGTATGACAATCTGCAGGAGAAGGTAAGCTATTGGGGATATGAGGATCAGATCGACACATCTATGATGAAGTAAGGAAACTCTGCTCAGAAAGGAGGTTTGGAAGGATGATGGCAGCAGATGCGATAAAGGAGGATATTGTATTTGAATATAAGCACATCACCAAGCAATATCCAGGTGTCCTCGCTTTGAACAATCTATCTCTTGCTTTCCGCAGGGGGGAGGTACATGCTCTTCTGGGGGAGAATGGTGCCGGAAAGTCTACCCTGATCAAGGCAGCCACGGGTGCTATGGAGCCCAGTGGGGGCACCATGGTGGTGAACGGGAAGGAATTCCAGTCCTTTGATCCGGTTACCTCCAGGGAAAATGGTATTGTGGCAGTCTACCAGGAGTTTAATCTGGTGAACGACCTGAGTGTTGCGGAGAATGTTTTCCTGGGTAATCCCATAAAAAAGCATGGAATGATTGATTTTCGCCGCATGTATGAGGAAAGCCAGAAGATTTTCGACGATTTTGGGATCCCGGTGGATTCCCACCAGCTGGTAAAGGAATTGACCACAGGTTTCCAACAGATGGTGGAAATCGCAAAGGCTTTGCGGGTAGAGGCAAAGCTTCTGATTCTGGATGAACCTACCGCTTCCCTGTCTACCAATGAGGTAGATACCTTATTCGACATCGTGAGAAAGTTGAAGGCTTCCGGGGTTACCGTGGTTTTCATTTCCCATAGGATGGACGAAATCTTCGCCATTGCGGATCGAGTCACTGTCATGAGGGATGGAGAGTGGATTGATACGCTGAATATCTGCGATACCAACAGGGAAGACCTGATCCGACTCATGGTGGGGCGGGAATTGAATGAAACCATTCCCCAGATGAAGCCTATGGATAGGGATGAAATCATATTGGAGGTGGAACATCTCTCGGGAAATGGAATAAAGGACGTTTCCTTTCAATTAAGACAGGGGGAAATCCTGGGTTTTGGTGGTCTGATCGGCGCAGGTCGAACGGAAACCGCTCAGATCATCTGCGGAATTGCCAGAAAGCAGGGGGGGAAGATTCGCTATCGGGGCAGGGAGTGCCACTTTAAGGAGCCTCTGGATGCCATCCATGCAGGCATCGCCCTGGTGCCGGAAGACCGGAAGAAACAGGGAATCCTGGCTCATATGAGTGTGGAAGAGAATATATCCTTCCCCTCCTATCAAGAGAATAGCAAGGCAGGTATCCTGAATGCAAGGCTCAACCACGAGATCACGGAAAAATATATCCGGATGATGAGCATTAAGACACCGAATTCCAGCCAGCTTCTGGGGAATCTGTCCGGCGGAAATCAACAAAAGGTGGTAATCGCCAAATGGCTGGCCAAATCTCCCGATGTGATCCTGATGGACGAGCCCACCCGGGGCATTGATGTGGAAGCAAAGCAGGAAATATATTATATCATGCATGACTTGATCCGCCAGGGGAAAACCATCATTATGATTTCCTCGGACATGGAGGAATTGCTGGGTATGTCAACCAGGATCGTGGTCTTTTGTGAGGGAAGGGTTACCGGTGAACTAGACAGAGCGGAATTCACCCAGGAAAATGTATTAACATTGGCATCACCTGTTGCAGGGAGGGACAAGGAATGAATCGTAAAAATTTGGCAGCCCCGTGGCTGAAGAAAAATGTGTTATTTTTGGCCTTTGTTGCTATATTTGTTGCATTTAGCATCCTGAATCATAATTTTTTTACCCTTAACAATCTTTTGAATGTTACCAGGCAGGTATCCTTTGTGGGGATTGCTTCGGTGGGTATGATGTGCGTCATTTTAACCGGAGGCATTGATCTTTCCATTGGTTCTTTGACCCAGGTCATCAATGTAGCAGGCGCGCTCTTTATGACAAAAGCAGGCATGAGCTGGCCTTTCGCCGTGCTATGCTGCTATGGGATTGCCCTGGCCAGTGGCATATTGAATGGTTGGCTGATTGCCAAAATCCATATGCCGCCTATGATCGTCACCATTGCTTCCTTTAATGCTTTGAACGGGGTTGCTTTTCTCCTGTCCGGCGGCAAAGCAATCTTCGGCTTCCCCCAGGGCTTCGAGTTTCTGGGCCAGGGTTATGTCTGGGGCATACCCTTTCCAACCCTTGTTATGATTCTTATCTTTGGGGCAGGCGCTTTTATTTTGGCGAAAACCTACTATGGAAGATGCCTCTATGCCATTGGCGGCAATGAAGAAGCAGCCCGGCTCACCGGTATTCGGGTGGAACAACAGAAATTTATGGCCTATGTGGCCAGTGCTCTCTTGGCGTGTACCTCTGCTGTCCTTCGCTTGTCCCGTCTGCAGTCCGGCACGGCCAATACAGGGCAGGGCTTTGAATTCGAGGTAATCACCGCTGTGGTTCTGGGCGGGGTGTCTGTCAGCGGCGGTTCCGGCAAGGTAAAGGGCGTGATTCTGGGCGTCCTGATTATTGGAATGTTGAATAACGGATTGACCCTCTTGAACCTGAACACCTATTGGCAATATGTATTAAATGGTTTCGTATTGGTCATTGCCGTAGTCATCGATATTATGACGAGGAATAGAAGCAATCGCATCAAAGTGGCTGCCTAAGGAAGAAAAGGCAGGAAAGGAGTAATATATGACATCGAAAGAAAGAGTAATGATGACCTTAAACCACCAGGAGCCGGATCGGGTACCCCTGGATATCGGAGGAATCAATAACACCTGCATGCACGAATTGATCGAGCGTGAGGTCAAGGAGAAGCTGGGGCTGGAGGATCACGGTTATCAGATTAAGGCCAGAAGTCAGGGAATTGTTGTGCCGGACTCCAGTGTGACAGATCACTTCGGTGTGGATACCTGTTCGATCTATATGAATGAAGTGACTCCTTGGAAGGAGAATGAGGATGGTACTTTTACAGATATGTGGGGAATCCAGATGAAGCTGAATCCGGATGGCTATTATTATAATCGGATTTCCCATCCCTTGGAAGACTATGATACGATTGAAGCACTGGAACAGTATCAATTACCGGATCCCACCCCCTATATGCTGGAAGGCTTGAGCGAGCGCCTGGATGCAAATCAAGATAAATGCTGTATCTTAGAAGGCCTGGAAGAACCTATGTTTGGAATGCCTTCCTGGCTGCGGCGGAATGAGAATTTCTATATGGATCTTCTGGCCGATGAAGATTTCTGTGATGCCTTGCTGACCAAGCTTCTCAATTATTATAAGAAGCTGATTCGATTCGTTATGGAGCCCCTGGGGGATCGGATTGACATTGTAAAGGTGGCAGAT
>CAVJHW010000090.1:0-3439 GCA_963649395.1 Coriobacteriaceae bacterium
GGAAGATATCCATTCCCAGCTGCTTGAGCTGGTCCGGCAGATTTTTCTCCCCCTCCAGGCGATAGACAAGGGGCAGGGTATGGATGAACAAGCCCACCATTTTCTCGATTCCGTCAATGGGAAGACTTCTTCCGGAGGTTACACAGCCCCAGATGGCTTCCTTTCTGTTGCTATATTTGCATAAGACCAAGCCCCAAAGTCCCTGTACCAGGGTGCTGACGGTGAGATGGCAATGGGCAGCTATTTCTTTGATGCGATCCATCTTTTCCCGGGAAATCCTAAGAGGAACCAGGTCCCGGGCGCTGTTGTAGGCCTCAACCTTTTTTCCCGTAGGAAGCAGAAATGCCTCCGGCCGATCCTGCAGATAGGTCTTCCAATAGGCAAGAGCCCCCTCCTTGTCATTTTGACCCAGCCATTCCAGATAGGCAGAGTAAGGCACCTCCTCCTTGAGGCAAAAATCCCCCCGGAGGCCTTCCTCGTAATAGGTAAATAATTCTTTGATCAGAAGCGACATGCACCAGCCATCCAGGGCGATATGATGACAGCCCCAGATCAGGACGTGGTCCCGGGAACTGATCCGATAGAGGGTCAGGTGCATCAAAGGACCCTTTTCCAGATCCACCCGGCGGCTGCTTTCCCTTCGGATCTCCTCCTCCAGGAAGGCCTCCGCGGCCTCCCCCTCCAGATGGCTGATATCTGCGTAGGTCACCTCCTGTTTTACTTCCCCAGGCCCCTTTATGCCTACCAGAACAGTTTCATCGCCAGACAGATAATAGCGGCTCCGCAAAACCTCATGGGTATCCGCCAAAAGCTGGACGCTTTGGCGGAAAACCTCTACATTCAAGGAGCCTTGAATTCGAAAGCGAACCTGATTATAATACAGAGCCTGCTCCGACATCATATCATGAAAGTACATACCCTGTTGCATGGGAGAAGCCTTGTATACTCTTTCCATATCAACTCTTCCTCCATTGGTAATCCGAATCTATCTTGGTAGCGATATCCCGGATGGTCTGGTATTCGAAAAAATCTCCCACCTCCATCTTGTTCAGCCTTTGGGTCAGGCTGGAGACAATCCGCATCCCCATCAGGGAATTACCGCCAATCTCAAAAAAATTGTCATCTATGGCAATGTCCTTCGTATGAAATACATCACACCATATCTGATATACTCTTCTTTCACTTTCTGTCATTTTTCTCCTTCTCCTTTATATTTCCTGATTCTTTATGTCTCCTGATTCTTTAATGCCATGACCATGGGCACCTTCTTCACCTTCCTGAGGGAGGCAACATTGGCAAGCAGGTAGCAGACCAGTCCGGTCAGGGCGATCAGAGCCAAATCCCTTCCTTCCATCACAAAATCCACATATCCCGGTATGGTGGCGATGCAAGCCGGCCAAATAGATACCATCAGTCGGTATTGCAAGGGCAGAGCCACCAAAAGCAGGAGAAGGGTAACTATGGTATTGGTGCGAAGATACATGCGGGCGATTTCCTTCTCGGTAAAGCCGAAGACCTTCAGCATGGAGATTCCCACCTCATTCTGGGAGATCACCAGCTTGATCAATACATACATGAGAATCAGGTAAATAATCACGGCAACCGCCGGGAACATGAGGATCATGGATTGCATGGCATCCTTGATCACTTGACCGTTGGCCACATAATCTGCCGTCTGAGTCTCTGACACCAGATCTTCCTGAGGGATTTCCAGGGCTTCATCGGAGAAATAGTAGTTGTGATAATGGATCTCCTTGCCCAGGATATTGTTCATCTCCTTTTGGCTGGTGAAGAGAGCCAGGCCCAGATTATAATCTGCTATTGCTACGATCCGGTATTGGCTGGTCACGCCTGTGGCTGCATTTTCCAGGGAGATCTCCTCTCCCTCCCGCAGATTGAATTTTTTGGCCGCATCTCGGGTAAGGGCAATCTGACCATAGGACAAGTCCGGCAGGTCCTTGAAATATTGGCTGCCCTCTGTGACCCCCACGCCAGTCAGGCTGTAGGATTGACCGGCAGACTCTGAATCATAATCAAAGCTGCCGACGGTGGCTTCTTCCGCCGTCTTTGCATCGGCTACATACTCATTTTTCACCCCATATTGCCAGGCGCTGACTGCCTGAGTCTCCTGGGAGGCAATATAAGCGTCAAAGGAGGAGGACATGCCCACGCCAAACATCATCAGCCATCCCCCCAGGAAGATTCCCACAAAGAGGAGGAGATAGACTCCCAGGCTTTGAAAAAACATGCGGAGGCGAAAACGGAAATCAAAGCTTCCTCCGTTCCAATGACTTTTTCTGGCTCCCCGGTTTCTCTTCAAGTCCCGGCGGATCAGCTGCAGGGGTTTCCTGTGCAAATTTTTCAGGAGACCTATTCCGTTGATGATTAGGATCAAGAGCACCGGAGCCAAGAGAGCCACCAACAGGGTATTCCCGGCAATCTTGGTCCTGCACCTGGGCAGGCAGTAATATCCGGAAAGACTGTTGATAGGAAGAGTATAGAGAACCTTAGCCCCCAAGACCAGGCCCACCAGACTTCCCACAAGAGTAAGAAGACAGGGTCCTATGAGGTAGGAAAGCAGAATCTTCCCCTTTCCAACCCCCAAAGCCAGGAGAGTTCCCAATATTGAGCATTCCTGGCGGATGGTATGTTTGGCAAAGATCAGGTACAAAAAGGCAATGATAAGGACCACAAGTCCCACAAACATGGTTGCCATGGACTTGTTGGAATCCATCTTGGGTGTGACGGCAGAGATCCGCTTATTGCTTTCCGTGGAGCTGTAGGCAGTGATTTCCCTGGCATCGCTCATCCGCTCAAAGGCCTGATCCAGCTTGCCATAATTCTGGATGGGGGATACACAGGCCAGGGTTTTGATGATTTCTCTTAACTTGTCCTTTTTTTCCTGGTCGGTCAATTTGTCATCCTGATAAAGATAGGAGTAATTGTAGGTTATGGTTTCCGGATCCAGCTGATCAAAACCTGCCTGGGATACCATAGCCACGCCAAAGGCAGACCGGTCTGCCAACATCTGGGTGGAATCCTTCAGGCTGATGGTATAATCCGGAAAGGATCCGGTTCCGGATATGGTATACTTCTTTCCTGCAACCTGGATGCTGTCTCCCGGCTGGAGGGATTTCTCCGCAGCATAGAGCTGATCCAGGAAGATCTGGTCTTCCCCCTTTGGCAGCTGACCGGATCCAACCCAGGGAAGATCGATTTCCTTCCGCTCCTGGAAGATCCGTAGAGTGGAACCATCGGCTGCCATCTCGTCTGCATAATCATTTTCATAGATGCTTACCCCAAGGTCTTCCACATCCGATGCCACCTCCGGGTCGATGGCTCCATCCAAGGTAAAGTAACCATCCTCCAGCCGGTTGCTTTCCAGATAGGCTACAAAGGTTTCTTTGGCACTGTCAGTTCCGGACAGAAAGCCCACATA
>CAVJHW010000090.1:3449-10394 GCA_963649395.1 Coriobacteriaceae bacterium
TCATATCTCTGAAAGCTCGCTTGTTCATGTTTCGTCCTCACCACTCAATTTCATCGGCAGACAGGGGATGCTCCACGCGAATCTCCCGGGCAATTTCCCCGTCACTGAGCTTGAAAATCTGATCCGCCATTTTGCCTATGGCCTCGTTATGGGTTACCATGAGAATGGTGGTGCCATATTGCTTTCTCACCGTTTCCAGCAGCCGCAGGGTATCCTTGGAGGTTTCATAATCCAAGGCTCCCGTGGGCTCATCGCACAAGAGCAGCTTAGGATTCTTGACAATGGCTCTGGCTATGGCTGTTCTCTGCTGCTGACCGCCGGAGAGATGACGGGGGAATTTATTCTTATGGTCGGCTAACCCCAACAGGCGGATCAGCTCATGGATATCAATGGAATGGTCTCCCAGCTTTTGACATAGTTCGATATTTTCCTTCACGGTCAGATTGGGGATCAGATTGTAGGACTGGAAGATGAAGCCCACCAGGTCTCTTCGATATTTGGCAATCTGACTATCTCCCTCCTGGCTGATAAGCCTACCCTCCACGGTTACCCTGCCCTCATCCGCCTTTTCCAGTCCGCCGATAATATTCAAAAGGGTAGATTTGCCCGATCCGGAGGGCCCCAGCACTACTACAATGCTTCCTTTCTCTATTTCCAGGTTGATTCCCTTCAGGACACAGACCCGATTCTCCTTTTCTCCGTAATATTTCTTTAAATCCTTAATCTCTAAAAACATGTTTTCTCGCTCCTTTATTCCTCATTTCCCAGGAAAAAGGTCAGCATCGTTTCTTCCTTTTCCCTCACATCAGAAGTTCCCTCCAACAGGGTGGGAATGCCTGATCGGTCTGTGGCCTCTTCTATCGTTGCCCCGTAGTTGAAATGAAAATGCTTCAGCATCTCCATCCCCTTCTGGTTTCCTTCCATCGTACAGATAGGCATAAAGCAGAGGTAGTTATACCTTCCGGACTCCCTTTCCGCCTGCAGCAGGTAGGAAACCTCCCCTTCGATCACAGTTTGGTCGCTATTCTCGTCATATTGGTCAATCAGGACATATTGATTTTCAAAGACCAGATTCCCGTCCGAATCCAGTCCGGAGACGGTTCCATCCTTGATCTCAAAATATTTGATATCGTCTGTCACAAAGCAGAGTTGGGAAAAGGTGTCCTTGAGCCGGTCTACCTCAATCTCTGTCTCTTCCGCAATGGCCTCCCAGGTGGCAGCCAGATCCTCCTCCTGGCAATAATTTACGAAGGATTCCCAATTTCCCTCCCATTCCTCCAGACTTCGGTAGACTTCCCCTGCATCCGCTTTCTCCTCTGCTACTACATAGGTTTCCGCCCCCTGGTTTGCCTGGCTTTCCTGGTCTGCCTGGCTCTCCTGGTTTGCCTGATCTGTCTGGTCTGCCGGTTCCTTGGTCCGGTCGCTGCCCTTGCAGCCAGCAGCTAAAGCGGTCAGCACCAAAAGGAAAAGCAGGCCTCCCCTGTTTTTTCTATTTCTTTTTTTATATCTTTCCTCTACACTTCTGTTTTTCATACCTCTCTTCCTTTCTCTCCCACCTCTGGTTCAAGCAGAAAGGTTCCCCATGGAGGGTCTTGCAGCATCTGACCGATCTCCTCAGAGGAGACTAATTCATACAGGCGATAGATCCCCGGGGCTGCTGCCTGCTCCAGGAGATGGGAGACTGCCAGGGCCGCAACCATGCCGCAGGCTTCTTCTTCCTTGTCTACGGCATAGGAAAGGATACATTCCTTTCGCTCCCCCTTGCGTAAGCCCCGGCATTCCAGCAAAAGTCGGGACCACTCTTTTTCCTCCCCCGCGTCCTTTGCCCCATAACTTCTTGCCCGGTCTTGGATGATTGGTAAAGCCTGGTCCCTATCCTCAGTCATCAGAAGCTGAACCGACGACAGAACCAGATCCAGGAATTCCTGATCCGATACCATATTCATCCAATGCAATTCCCCTACCTGGCAATGCTCCGATACAGCGGCCATCTCCTGGCTGAGAAAGGCCTTCATCCAGATGGGTTTTAGAATACCTGGCAGGAGCTTGGAGATAGCTCCCGGATTATGTTCCTTGAGAATCCGTCCCTTTCGGTAATAAGAATCCCCCTTGCCCTTTCCCTCCAGGGCGGTCAGGACAATATCCGTAAAGGCAATCTCCGAAAATCTCTGTCTGCCTCCCTGGAAGCATTTGACCCGATTCAGCTGGTCAAATTCCTGCTCCGTCAGCCATTTGACCAGCAAGCTTCCCAGACCCGGCACGTAACCTGCCCCGACGACATAGACCCCATCCTCCGGCAATAGCCTTGCAATCTCGGAGTCGGTTAGGATCACATCTGAGGTATCCACATAAGGGATCTTCCGTCCCCCACAGACCAGGGCCACCCGATCCTTCACGATTCCCGCAGGGCCGGTACAATTCAAGAGGACATCACAGCCGGAGCAAAAGCTTTCCAGACTCTCCCTGTCATAGAGATCTGTCTGCTGCCACTCAAACTCTCGAAGGTCCTGATAAGCCTCCTGATAGGTTCTGCTGCCTCCCCGGATCCTGCACTTTCCTTCCAAAGCCTTCGCCGCCATCCAGCCGATCTTGCCGCTGACGCCGAGTATACCAACCTTTTTCATGCCATCCCTCCTCTTTCCGCCTTCCTAAATCCCTGGATCTGGGCCATGGCTGCGAACATACTATCCCTGTCCAGCAGGCTCTGGGGCTTGCCGGTCTCCGCTACCCGGCCATCCTTCAGCAAGACAATCTGGTCCGCCTGGGTAATGGTCCGCATCCGGTGAGCGATGACTAACACCGTCTTATTTTGAATCAAGCGGGAAATGGCAGCCTGGATCTGATTCTCATTCTCCACATCTAAGGATGCGGTTGCTTCATCTAATAAAATAATGGGGGCATCCTTGAGAAAGGCTCTGGCAATGGAGATGCGCTGTCTCTCCCCGCCGGAGAGCCGGGCTCCGTTCTCCCCGATCCTGGTCTGCCAGCCCTCCGGGAACTTGGCAGCAATCTCCTGGCAGTTAGCCAATCGCGCCGCCCTTAACACTTCCTCCTCACTGGCCTCTTTTTTACCAATCCGGATATTTTCGAAAATGCTGTCATCAAATAGCATGACATCCTGAAATACCATGGAATATAGGGACATAAGCTCTTCCGGCGCCACCTGAGAGATATCCATTCCTCCTACCGTGATCCTGCCCCTGTCGATATCCCAGAAGCGGGCGGCCAGCCTGGAAATAGTCGTCTTGCCTCCGCCGGAGGGACCTACCAGGGCGGTTACTTCTCCTTGCTTTGCCTGAAAGGAAACATCTGTCAGGACCTCCTCTTCCCCGTCATAGGAGAATCCCACATGGTCAAAGATCATATCATATCCCTGATGATTCAGACTCTGCCGACCCTCCTGCACCGGATAGGCCAAGACCTCATTCATACGGTCAATGTTGACCTGCAGGGCCTGGATAGCCACAATATTCTGCAGGACTCCCTGCAAGGGATCATAGAATCTGGCTGCCAGAATCAGATAGAGGATCAGTAGGAGGGGACTCAGCTGACCCTTGCCCCACAGACTGACTCCGGTAATGGCCACGGACACAATTCCGAATTTCAGAACAATTCCCGCCAGCATGGAATAAGCCGTCATCCCATATTGGCTGCGAAAGGCTGCCCTTCCTGCGGCATCGATCTTTTGCTGCAGCCCCTCCTGATATCTTCCCTGGGCACCGCATTCTCTCAGATCCCGCAGGCTTTCCAGATATTCTTGCAGTCCATCCGTGTAAGCCAATTTTGCATCCATGGTCTTCCTGTTCAAGCTATATTGCACTCTTTTGGCCAGCAGGATCATAAGGAGGGAGACAGGGATCACCCAGAAGGCTGCCAATCCCATCCTCCAGTCCAGGACAAAGAGTCCCAGACCCATGAGAAGGGTGGATAGGGCAGAGCCCACAAGTGTGGGCATATTATGGGAGAAACCCACCTCCAAAGCCTGACAGTCTGACATCATGGTTTCAGACAGATCCGACAGATCCCTGGTTCCAAAGTAGGACAGGGGAACCTTCCTCAGCTTCTCTGCTATGGATATCCTCCGGACTCCGCTTTCCTTATAGGTTGCCATATAGGTGGTCTCATATTGGAACCAGCCCACCACTAAGAGCAAAAGTAGGGACAAGAGGCAGCCTCCCAGGAGAAGGGGCAGGTCCTCCCGAACCGCCTTTCCCTCCATCATATCTGCAATTACCAGATATAAGAGACCTATCGGCACCATACAGACAAGATTCTGAACTGCCGTGGCGATGCAGCCCTTGATAAAATCCTTACTGCCCTGTTGAGAGAGGGCATATTTCTTCATTAAATATTCCTTCATGATATTGCTCCTTCCGGATGAGCTTTCTGCTGCAAGTCTCTTTCTTTTGCGTTGGAATTCTTGATATGCCAGGAAGAGGATTGCTGATATTGGCGGCACATCTCATAATAGAGCCCCTTTTGTTGCATCAGGACTTCTCCTGTCCCCTGCTCCAGGATTTTACCCTCTGAAAAGACATAGATCTCTTCTCCCCTTCCCAGGGTTGAAAGTCTATGAGCGATCAGGATCACGGTTTTTCCCTCGGTAAGAGTATGCAATGCCTCCCGGATCTTCTGCTCATTGTCCGGATCCGCATAAGCTGTCGCCTCATCCAGAATCACGATGGGAGCATTTTTGAGCAGGGCTCTGGCAATAGCCAAGCGCTGGACTTCTCCGCCGGACAGATGAACCCCCTTGGTTCCGATCCTGGTATGGATTCCCTCCGGGAATTTCTCAATAATATCCATACATTGCGCATTTTTTAGGGCTTCCAGAACCTCCTCCTGGGAAGCACCGGGATGAGACAGGCGTATATTATCCAGGATACTTCCCTTGATCAGGTGACTGTCCTGATAGACACAGGCCACCAGGCGAGTCAATTGTTCCCTGCTGATTCGATTCACATCGACGCCTCCGATCCGGATCTCTCCTTCCTGCACCGGATAAAGTCCTGCGATCAGATTGGCAAGGGTGGTCTTTCCGCTTCCCGAGTTTCCCACAAATACGGCGCAGCTTCCCTCCCTGACCTGAAGAGAAATATGATCCACCGCCTTATTATGATCTTGCCCATAGCAGAAGCTGACATCTTCCAGTGAAATATCGAAGGTCTCCGGGCAAACGGAGACAAGAGAAGGGGAGCTGGCGGTGTGGGAGGCAAGGATATCCGCCTCCGGCTTTATCGACAGGAGGGAATCTATTCGTGTGAAGGCATCCTTGACATAGATCCCCGACTTGCTTTGATACATAAAACGGTTCATCATAAGAACAATCGCGGGAGTAAAAACTACATAGAAGATATAATTACTCAAATTCGAGGCATTCACACCCACGTCGGAAATCATGACACCTCCGATGGTCAGGAAGACAAAGGTACTGTAGATAGCCACACTGTAAGCCACCATAGGCAATTCCATGCGCTTGATGTAGGCCGTAACCATGGCTTCATAATGGTCAATGGAACCCTTCAGCTTGCGAAAGGACAGGATACTTTGGCCGAATATCTTGACCACAGGAATATCTCTTACATACTCTCCCACATCTCCGGACATCTGTTCCAGGGCATCCTGGTAGTCCTTCATCACCTTCACCAGGCCCTTTCCCATAAAACAAACCAGGAGGATAATTCCCAAAACCAGGGAAATGATACTGAAGAGTCCCAGCCTTAAGTCGAAGGCAAAAATCATAACTAAAACCCCCACCGGGGTCACAAGGGTGCATATCTGCTCCGGAAATTGATAAGCCACATATCGCTCAATGGTTTCTGCTGATTCTGTGATGGTTTTTCGAAGCCGTCCCGTTCCAAGACTTTGAAACTCCTCATAGGGCAGCTCCGCCACATGGGCGATGAGCTTCTTCCTGATATTGGCTGAAACAAGAAACGAGGCTTGATGAGACAGGAAAAGGGAAAAGATAGACAGGGCAGCTGCGATGACTACCCATAGAAAGGCAGTCCATCCGTAGCCCTTTAGATCCGTGACCGGATCCGAGAAGATAATTCCGTGGATGATCTGCCAGAGATAGTAATAGGGAACAAGAGCTGCAAGAGCGCTGATGGCACTTAACAAGGCGGAAACATAGATTTTTCCTTTTTCTTTCCCCGCATAGGAAATAATTTTTTTGAAGCTGGATTCTTTTTGCAATGCTTTCAATCTCCTCTCCTAGCTTTCCCCCTTTAGAAATTAGTGGAAGCTAACCAACGAATAGTTTAGCACTGCATTTACAAGCTGTCAAGTTAGTTATGGCTTTCTTATGGAGTAGAGATGAACATCACACAGAATGGACGTTTCCTTCGTACAGATTTCGTGACAATAAGACTATTTGCACGGAGAAATAAGACCACGTCACGGAGCAAGAAGGCCACCTGTAGTATAATAACCGTGGCGCACCGCTGGACTACCTCCTGCTTCTGTTCAAAAGACTCTGCCGGTTCGGGAACCACATAGGCTTTTTTCGCAAAGACCTGACGGGGATACCGTCTTGCATACGCCACTGGCAATCGGTAAGCCCGCTGGTCCTAATTTCTGGTTATCTTACTCCAATATGGATTCCCGGAAGTTTCTCCTCCGAGGGTATATAAGGGCGCCACAGATCCTCCTCTGAATCTGCTTTTACTATATAAAAGTACCATACACCCAGCATGTCCGGTTCTTCCTTATCCTCTATATATTCGCAAAATGAAATTCGATAGATTCCTTTCGTTGTATAGACATCATATTCCGGCCAGAAGATTTGCAAACCTTCCTCTTTGTTCTTGTAATAACCCGGCCCCTTTCTATCATCAAGATATTCAACATCTCCCTGAAAAAAATCACACAATGTCCTGGCGGATTTCTCTAGGCCCTCCGCCTCCGTAATGGCTCTCTCAGAAAATAGCTGCATAAGAGCGT
>CAVJHW010000091.1:0-10241 GCA_963649395.1 Coriobacteriaceae bacterium
CCCACTTCACCCTCATTGAGGGGCGTGTCATAAAGCCCTTCCCCCACCGACATGCAAGCATGTCGTGGGCTCTGGCTTTTGACACTGTAACCAACTTTAAGGCGGCTTTGCATAATCTGCAGGACATTTATTCCTGCCAAGAGCCCTACGGAAATGTGGAAATTGCTGGAATGGTCGGCTTGTACGAGATCTGCTTCGAGCAGTCCTGGAAGGCTATGAAGGAGCTGCTGGAAAATTCCGGCTATTCTGCCGGGGCAACCAGATCTCCCCGGGGGATCATAAAAGCAGCCTACAAGGTCGGCATGATCAACGACGAAGATTTATGGCTGAATGCCCTTGTTGCAAGAAACAACGTCGCTCATGCCTATAATCAGGCAATTGCTCGGGATATTATTGAGCAGACCAAGTCCAGGTACTATGATATGTTTTCCTTATTGGCGAACACCCTAGAGAAGGGCTGGATGTAACCTCTTTTCCCAGAAGTGATTGGCTCCGAAGGGCGACTCAATCTTCCTTGATAAAAGACTTTCTTGATAAAAGCCTCCCCGGATAAGAGGCCACCCCTGCGGCCTGATCAGTTGGGCTTTGAAATTTGGCTGAATGGAAAATGAAAATCCGACTGAATGAGATTGTAAAATCTGACTGAATGAGATTGTGAAATTCAACTGAATGAAGTGGTGAAATCTGACTGAATGAGATTGTGAAATCCGGCTGAATGGGCTATAATAGGGGCAGCTTAGAGTCGAGGTGAATGTTTATGGATAAACGGAACTATAAGCCCCGCATCATTGATACAAAGGTCAAGGAATATCTGTCGGCCTTTGGCGCTGTTTGTATTGAGGGCCCCAAGTGGTGCGGAAAGACATGGTCATCCCTGCCTCACACATACATGGCAGGAATGACCTTTTGTCTGTGATTCGTATCGTAATAGATGACTGTTAATGCGTTCCGTCCAGGATAGCGCCCTGTTCCTTCAGAATCTTCTGCAATTCGCTGACATCTTCTTCCAGTTTTCTCGGAGAAATGCCTTTCTTCACACAAAGGGCGGCAGCAGCCCCTGCGGCCTGACCGGTAACCATAGTCTGATGCAGATATCTCAGATAGGCATCTCTGTCTGTAGATACATGCTTACCGGCAACCAGCATATTCTCCACATCCAGGGGTACCAAGCAGCGGTAGGGGATATCGTAAGAACCACCATCCTGAGGACATACCTTCTCCACCTGAGCAATGGTATTCTTATCTACAGTATGATGAGCGCCTGCCTTGAAATGGCTCTTTCCAATGACATCATCGAATTCTTTTCCTACAGCCACATCATCTCTGGTCAGCTTGTAATCTCCCATAATCCGACGGCCTTCCCGCAAACGCATCTCCGGGCACATTCTGGTCAGATAGGCATTCTCAAAGCCAGGGATATATTTACGGAAGAACTTGATCGCCATAGCATTCTGACGACGGCACTCGGCCTCGCCCTTAGACAGATCCCATGCATTGTCTGTCAAAACAAAGGGAACTTGGGAGGAATGCTGCATGTGAGCCTGAATATGGCCCCCTTCTCTTGGGGTCAGGAAGAACCCGACGCCACTGAATTCATGCCATTCCCCTGTCTCAAGACCCATCTTGTGAAAATCAAGGAATCCCATCATCTCACCGAACATGGCAGGGTCATCACAGGTCTTATAGAATTCCAGAGCCTTCTGGTGGGCTTCTTCCTTTCTTTCCTCTGACCAATGCGGCAGGGTATGCTCAAACCATACCAATTGATCCGGATTGGAATGGATCCACTCCATTAACTCCGGCCAATTCACTCCATCCATGGTGAAGGAAATGGTATGGGGCTGTACGGTCTCTTTATCCACATACTCCCAAGGAGCTCCGGCACGAACTGCAATATCGCCTTCTCCGGTACAATCAATGATGATGTCACCCTTGATCATCATAGTTCCATTGGTATTCTCTACCACAACGCCAGTTACCTTATTCTCATCCTGCAGCACATCTACTACCAGACTGTGAAGCAGCAGCTCAACCCCTGCCTCTTCCATCATCTCGAAAATAGTGATACTGAACCAATCGGGATCTACATAGGAAAAGGTATATCCGGCTTCCAATCTATGCTGGGGTTTCAAATGGGGAAGGGCATGACCCTCCTTCAGCATTCTGGAATGAATCTCCTCTATGATACCGGCTGCATCCTGTTCTCCTAAGGGATTAAACAGATGTGCGAACGCGAATCCGGGAGGGCCGGAGAAACAAAGCTGGCCGCCCAAAGCTCCCACTCGCTCAATCAACAGCGTAGATGCCCCTCCCCGGGCGGCAGCTATAGCTGCCGCCACACCGGAGGTACCACCGCCGCATACAATAACGTCATATTTTTTATCGACAATAATTTCTTTTCTCGGCATATGTATACGACCTCCCAGGCTTTTTATTTTTTGAATTCCTTGATAGACTTAGCAATCTTCCCATCCGGCAGAGCAACAGGCTCAATGCAGCCCTCGCTGTGCAAAGCCCAAGGCAGGATGACACCGGAATGACCACCGCGGCCACCGATTACCACAACTTCTACATCCTTCGGGGAACGAGTGACAGGCAGAGGATGTCTGTTGGCCCATTCCTTGGGTCTTACCGGTACCAAGCCACGGTTACGTACCATCGGAACCTCATGATATACATATTGATGAATATGCTCCTGGATCATCTCCTTTGTATATCCTGCTTTCTTCAGCATAATTCCATGATCCGGGGTCAGACATACAATCAGGGGACCAGGCATATAGGCATTGTTGGAACCCAATGTGGTACAGCAATGAGTAATCGTATCCAGAAGGTCATAACCATCCAGGCTCAAGAAGTCAATAATATCATGCAGGGGTTCTGCCTTCAGCACATATACCGTTGTCGTTTCGGAATCGTAATGATCTTCATTGATCATATTCCACTGGGCCAACTCCGGCTCTTCTGCGAAGCAATAGGTGAATTCTGCCTGAGATGCAATACAATCCAGGTCACAAACTCCCGGCACGGAGCGGAACACATTCATCATAACCAGGTTCACGGCTCGTCCTATGGTAGCATTGGCCGGGTAACCGGGGCCTTGACATCCCTGCTTTCCGGAAATCCCGATTTCCTGGGCGATGGGCCCTGATACCAATACCAGGTTTCCGCCAGGATGAGAGGTAGTAACCGACTGATTCAGATTGTATTCCTTGTGATTCAAGGCCTTAAAGGCTGCGATCAGCACCGGCATGGCATTGGGCTTACATCCAGCCATGATCGCGGCAATGGCAACGTCCTTCACTGTTACGCATTTTCCGCTGGGACCACTGGGATCACAGAGCACTGTTCCCTCGTCAAAGGGACAATATTCCATCATCTTCTCGTAGCGGGCCTTCGTCGGCGGGATAATAGGAAGTCCATCGCTAATATGCTCTTTGTTAAAGAAATCATTGATCTCTTCCAAACCGGCGCCCGGCTCCCCCAGATCCCCATCAGCTACCTCAACATGCAAGGGCAGGAATCCGTCAGCCTGAGGCGCTACTAAGTCCATCTTTGCATCGATATGGGCCAGCTTCTCCAGCTCTTCCCCATTGGTAGTTAAGGATGCAAGGATATAATCCCACTTCTTATCTACCTCTGCTGCCACTTCCTCCACCGTCGATGCTTGCATGATATCTACAGAGCACAGACACAGGTGACCTGCCCGGTACAAGCCTACGCCCTCTGTAATCCCGGTTCCTGGAGGTGCGGTCATATAAACAATCGGAATACCGATTTTTTCCAGTTCAATTGACAATACCGTCGTAGAAGAAGATGTGCCCATGTCACCAAATGCGGTAATGGCTGCCACCGGTTTTTCCTTGGCCAGCATGGCAGCATAATCTGCCAGCATAGCAGCGTCCTTGCCTCGCACTGTCTCTGTATATTCCACCCAGTTGGCCGGATCGCATCCTATCTCAACCAGATGCTCCTTGATGCGGTCAAACACGGTATAATAATTACAGAATCCAAGTTTCGTATTGTTGTAAAACAAAATCTTTCCCGTCTTTAATTCCTCCAGCGACGGACGCTTCGCCAGTTGAATCATTGTTCTCTCCTGGATACCCCTGGGATCCAGAAGTGCGTTCAATTGTTTTCCCATAAGCTTCTTCTCCTTTTCTTCTGTTGTTGATAAAAGTATCTCATTTTATTTTTGTCTAATCAATACCTTTGACCCATCTGTCATTTTCTGATAGTTGCCAATATATTGACAGGTCAGCCTTGATTTTTCCCGTAACCCTGGGAGTATACGTTCTGTTTTGCCTGATGCGGCTTCTCAGGAGGAATGTATCCAACTTTTTCCCACAGGGGGGCATTATATTCATACAATACATCCGTCAGAGCAAGGCCTATCGTCGGATCCATCATCACTGGATGGGCCACCCAGCTTCCGCCGGGCGCCATCTCTTCTACCCTGTACCTAATCTCCTGGACCCGCTCTTCATAGGTGGCTCCCGGACGGTCCAGCACCCCCTGATTATCGAATCCACCTACGAAGCACAGCTGTTTCGCATATTTTTGCTTTAAGGCATAGGGATCGTTTTGAATTTGCAAAGGATTCAAGGCATCGAATCCCAGGTCTATAAAATCCTCTACCAGCGTGGCTATGTAGCCACAGGAATGATGTTCATATAGCATTCCCTCACCCTGCACCGCTTCCACAATCCTTTTCAAGCGCGGCTTGAAGATCTCACGCCATACTTCCACAGACATGAAGGTATTTCTTGCCTCTCCATAGTCGTCATGAAATTGTATTTTGTCCGGATGGTAGTATTTAGCGATCAATTGGATTTGCCGAATTCTATAATCCGTCAATGCATCCAGAAAATCCTCCACTGCCTCCGGCTCCATCAACAAATAACAAAGGGCATCCTCAAATCCTGTCAGGGCATGGAGCTGCTCAAATAAGCCATTTACTATGATTACACTGCTAATCTTATTCTTCCTGTCCCAGCCTGCGGTATCCCTGGCAGCACTGTTTTCCCAGTCCCAAGTTTCGCAGTCCGGTATCTTCAGCTCGTCTCGCCATTCCTCAATATCGCTTAACCTCTTGGTTCCGGAAGTCACCATGGGAGAAGGATCCCCGGGACTATAATCCCAGGAGATTCCGAAGCAATCTGTGGCATGTCCGTAGCCGCTAACCCCCTCTTGGGTTGCAGAATAGAGGCAGGTATCCTGATCCAGATAATGGGAGGGCACCCAGTAGGGCTCCTGATGATGATACGCCATCAGGATATTTTCTCGTGCTGTAATCATAGCTACTCCCTTCTTTATTCTCTCACATACTCCTGATAATCCTCAGCGGTACACATATTGCCCCTAATCTTGACAGCTGCATACTCCTCGCCGTCAGCCTTAAAGTCAGCATAAATATCGGCGGCAGACTCTCCATCTCGGCAGATCGCCAGCATTCCTTCTACCATTTTCTCCGCAAAATCCATGGCATCGTAATAACAGGTCGCTCTCCAGCAGGCTCCCGTATCATTGGCCCATTCCTTGATGGCCATTTCACCGCCTGCACTTACCAGAATCGTCTTATCCTCTAATCCGGCGGCTTCCACAGCTCGGCAGGCACCCATGGCATAGCTGTCTACCGACCCCATGATAATCCAGGACTCTATTTCGGGATGAGCTGACAAGATTGCGGACACCTGATTGTAGGAAGCCTCTGTATTGTCATTACTGGTTGCCTCAGCAGCACAATCTGCCATATATATATTGGATTCCGGAATTCCCGGAATTCCTTCTTCCAGGGCTGCTAAAAAGCCATCAATCCGAGCCAGATCAGACCGATATTTGCTATTTGTATTCTTGATCACGCCTACCTTGGTCAAATCAGACAGATCAACTCCTGTGGATTCCCAATTTGCCGCAACCCAATCACCGCAATTGGCACCTACCCCTTCTGCATCCAGTTCTACATAGGGAGCAATATTCTTCCCATCCCCATCCTGTAATTTCAGGGTCTCTCCGATGACAGGAATACCGGCATCATTGAACTTCTGCACGGCTGCCGGGGCACTTCCCTCGTCTACGATAAAGAGGAATGCACCGTCAATCTCCTGCTCAATTGCCGTGTCAATCTGGGACAGCTGGGAATTGATATCACGATTGGCATCTGCGGACAACAATTCAAAGTTGTTCTCTTCTCCCAGGGTCTTCAGGGCTGCCTCGATTTGCTGGATCCACTCCACCGTCATAGAGGTAGCAAAATATTCAAGCTTTAGCTTATCCGTTCCGGTCGAAGAGCTGGATTCCGATGACGCATCTGCTGCAGCAGAAGAAGCTGCGGAAGACGATCCACTGGATGATTGACCCTTGGAACTACCTCCTGATTCTCCACAACCGCCTAAAACAAAGGCTGCACACAACAGAATCCCCATCGCTGCTTTCATCTTTCTCATACCTATTCCTCCTACATTTTTTTATTTACGCCAGGATCGACTGCCTCGTCCCAGAAGTATCATTTTTCCAGTTTCTTCCTGCGGAAGAAGTCAAAGATTAGGGCTGCAATCAGCAGAAGGCCCTTCGCCACTACCTGCCAGAAAGAGGATACGTTAACCACTGTCAGGCCATTATTGAAGCATTGCATAATCAGAAGGCCAATAAAGCAGCCTGCCAGATTTCCTTTTCCTCCCGAAAAGGCCACACCACCCAGAATGGCAGCTGTGATGGCATCGAATTCTGCCCCGGAACCTCCGGCTGGTTGTCCGGAATGCATTTTTGCCGTCATCAGAACTCCGGCAAAGGCAGCAATCATAGCACTCATCACATACAAGGTAGTGGTGATTTTCTTCGGATTCAATCCGGCCAGCCGGGCTGCCTCTGCATTTCCGCCTATCATGTAGACACCGCGTCCGAATACTGTTTTTGCCAGGATAAAGCCGAAAACCAAGAACAAAATAAGCATCAATATGGCCGGGAAGGGAATGCCCAGAATCTTCATAGATCCTATTTTTACATACACTTTATCGTTGACCGGCACAGACTTTCCGGAACAAATCAGAAAGGCTACTCCTTCACACACCTGTGACATCGCCAGAGTCGCAATAAAGGGCTGCAGACCAAACACATTTACCAGGATAGTATTTGCAATCCCCACTATTGCACTGCAAACAACCACAATTACCACGGCTAAAAGCCAAGGAACTCCTGCATTAATCAGCATAGCTGTCATAACGCCAAACAAGGATGCGATATGGGCGCTGGAGAGATCGATCTGGCCTGCAATAATCAGGAAGGTTTCTCCGATTGCCAGAAGACCAATGGTAGAGGCCGCCATCAAAATGTTGGTCATGTTTGTGTAGCTCAGGTAATTTTTGTTCATGATTGCAAAGAATGCAACAACAAAAATCAAGACAAGCAACATCATGATTTCATTCGACCTGAACAGGCTTATTTTTTTATTTTTGTCATTATTCATGTCTACAATCCCCTTCCATTACGCGAAACAATCTGCGTCACGCATAGCCAACCGGAGGATCAATTCCTCCGACAGCTCCTCCTTACCCAGCCGTCCGGTAATGTGTCCTTCCTTCATAACTGCCACCTCATCACAGACATTTAGCACCTCCGGCAGCTCTGAAGAGATAAATATAATCCCCAGTCCTGCTTTCGCCAGGTCACAAACCATCTGATAGATTTCTGCTTTTGCTCCTACGTCAATTCCCTTTGTCGGCTCATCTAAGATCAGCACTTTTAAATCTGCCAGCATCCACCGGCCAAGGATGACCTTTTGCTGATTGCCTCCTGACAACTCCATGACAACCTTTTCTGCAGAATGGGTTTTAATCCTGTATTTCTCGATGGCCTCCTTGGACAGTTGTCGTTCCTTCTTACTGTCAATCACCCCGCTTTTTGCCAGCTTGCTCAGCACGGACACGGTCAAATTATCCTGAATAGAGCGTCCCAATACCAGACCTTGCTCTTTTCTATCCTCCGGACATAAGCCAATGCCGGCATCAATCGCATTTCTCGGGCTCTTAATATTGACTTTTTTCCCTTCTATGTAAATCTCACCGCTTTTTAGCTTATCAGCGCCAAACAACAACCTCATGGTCTCGGAACGGCCTGCTCCAACCAGCCCGGCGAAACCAAGCACCTGTCCTTTTCGCAATGTAAAACTCACATCATGGACAAAGTCTCCTTCCAGATGTTTGGCTTCCAGAACCACATCCCCTATCTGGGTATTGCGGTCCAGCATCGCATAAGCATCTCCGATATTTCTTCCAACCATTTTCGAAACCAGATAATTTTCTGTGGCCTTTTCTGTACGAATGTCCTCGACGAAGCACCCATCCTTCAGGATGACTATTTTGTCGGTCAGCTGGAACAATTCTTTCAGACGATGGGATACATAGAGAATCACCTTTCCCTCTTCCCTTAATCGGCCAATCAAACCAAACAAGACCTCAATCTCCGCATCCGACAGGGAGGCGGTTGGCTCATCAAAGGCAATGATCTTGCTGTCTCTGCGATAAGCCTTCATGATTTCTACCATTTGCTGGTGAGCAACGGATAATCTGTTGACCTTTGTTTGGGGAGAAAATGGCATCTGAAACAATTCGATCAGCTTCTTCATTTCCTGGTGGGATCTGTGAAAATCCACAATCCCACCTTTTTTACGGTACAGATCTTCCATAAAAACATTTTCTGTAACGGATAGTTCACCCACCAGCTGACGTTCCTGATAAATGACGCTGACTCCTGCCCGGATTGCCTCAATGGGGGAATGGAATTTGACTGCCTCGCCATTGATATAATATTCTCCCGAATCTGCACTCTGCGCACCGCTCAGAATCTTCAACAGCGTACTCTTTCCTGCCCCGTTTTCACCCAAAAGGGCACACACTTCTCCACCCTCTGCACGAAAACTAATATTGTCCAACGCTTGCACGCCCACAAAGGCCTTGCTGATGTTTTTAAACTCTAAGTAGTTCCCCATAGGTTCCCCCAATCTGTTCCCTCTCAATTATCCAAGAAAGCCCTTCAGGACAATATTTTTAATCTTGGTCATCTCTTCCAGGGTGGTCAGACCTTCATTGCCCATTCCGCTCATTTTCTGGCCGCCAAAGGGCTGCATCTGATTTCTGTAGACAGAGGTTCCGTTCACCACCATGCCTCCGGTCTGCACCTCTCGGGCTACCCGCATACCTAACTTCCAATCCTCCGTCAATACACATCCGGACAAGCCATAGCTGCTGTTATTGGCTATTTCTATCGCCTCTTCTACTGTATCGAATCCTATAATGGGCCAAACGGGGCCAAAAATCTCCATATCCTTGGCTACATCCATATCCTTGGTAACGCCGCCCAAAACCGTCGGCATGAAGAAGGCTCCTGTTCTCTGCCCGCCACAAAGCAGGTGAGCTCCCTGTTCAATGGTATGATTGACCTGACTTTCCACTTCCTTTGCAGCCTTCTCACTGATCAAACTTCCGATATATTCCCCCTTCGTATTGGTACGATCTGTATTGCCAAGGAACTTCTCCATCATTTCTTCCACATTGTCTTCATATCCGACTTCGATGTCCCGTACCAAGGCCGTCAGCTTCTCAGTAAATTGCTCGATCACGCTGTTATGTACCAGAAAACGCTTAGATGAAATGCATATCTGCCCGGAATTCCCCTTCCTGGCCCCGCATGCACTGGCAGCTGCCTTGTCGATATCCGTATCCGGCATAACGATAAATGCATCATTTCCTCCCAATTCCAGAGTACAGGGAGCCAGGCGTTTTGCCATAATTCCCGCAATTTCCACTCCCACCTGGGTACTGCCGGTCATGCTGACTGCATCTACTCCGGGATTTTTCACTAACCAATCCCCTACCTTGGATCCACTTCCAGTTACAATTTGCAATGCATTGCCGGGAACCCCGGCTTCCAGCAAGAGCTCTGTAATCATGATATCTGTCAAAGGATTATCCGTCGGCGGCTTTACAATAACGGCATTTCCTGCTGCCAGAGCCGGTGCCACCTTATAGCTATACAACAGCATGGGTGCATTGAAGGGAACGATTGCCACCACAGTCCCCAAGGGCTCATGGGTTACCAGGATCATATCGGAAGCTGTCTTCCCATCGTGTCCGGGCTCGGAACCGGGCACCAGCATCTTTCCATCCAGCCTCTTTGCCGCTTCCATATATCCTGCTGCCAGAGCCGGTGCCACCTTATAGCTATACAACAGCATGGGTGCATTG
>CAVJHW010000092.1:0-10162 GCA_963649395.1 Coriobacteriaceae bacterium
ATACTTATGTGCCCCCATCCAGCCAACAAAAACACACAAGAGCAAAGTTATCCATTTGTTTCTCCATATTCCACTCTGATAATTTACACTGTTTTGAACATTTGAGAAGTCTGCTGCCTGTTCGTCAAAAATTGCTCCACAACTCAAGCAGTAAAATGCGTCCGAAGGCATCCTTTCACCGCACCTTGGGCATATCTGCGTAGATTCGCGAGCCTGCGAGGCAAATGCGTTTTGTGCTGCAGTCAAAACCTCCGTCCCACATTCTGGACAAAAATCGAAGTCCTCCATCAGCAATCTTCCGCAGTTGGTGCAATATGCCATTTTTTTATCCTCCCACTCACCCATCTATTCTTATTTTCAATTCCGTCATTTTGTCCAGGAACAACCGCTGAACATATGCAAACGCTGGATCGTTTGCAAAAGAAATAATTGCCTTTTGGTATGCCTGCTTCATCTTTTCAACCCAGGCATCGCTAATAGTTTTTGGCATAGACAGGCCGGACTCCCCGCTCTTCGCTTTGCTCTGATGACGATTATTCCATGTGTTCTTGGAAAGCGCGACGTCAATATTTGCTATCGCAAGAAGCATGAACTCCTGGATATCATCAATCGTATTCGGAATCGGAAAGCTTCTGATCAGGGAGAGCTTCTGGTTGTCAACCGAATTGATAAGGCCTAACATCTGTCCCAGTCCTGCGCCTTTTCTTCTCGATTCCAAAAGCATCAGCTTGTCGCAAAAAGCCTGCACTGAACTTACCGCTGCTTGCCCTGTGATATGGTATCCACACTCTGGACAAATAGCTGTAGTCTGACTGATAACCGTTCCACAGTTCGGGCATTTCAAAATAGTTCCGGCAAATTGCTGCTGCCTAGTGCTGTAGTTAGCGGATGCAGCGGTCGGAACAGGAGGGAGCTTTTCCTGTTGTGCCTGCCCTTGACGCTTCGCCTCCGTGTTCGCCCTGGCTTTCTCATAGGAGATACTCACCTGATCCGCTGCCTGTTTTGCTGATGAAGTGATCGACTGCCCCACCGCACCTGCCACCGTACCTACACCAGAGGCAAACCTCGATAATCCTCCCAGAAAATCTCCTTTTTTGGGCGCTTCTTGATTCTTAACGATCTGATCGTTACCCAGTAACTTATTAATCTCCTTTATCCATTGATTCGTAATCTTCTTTGATCCCTCATTGTAGGAGTACTCTGCGGTGCCCCCAACGAATTGAATCTGCAGAGCATACTCAAACAAATCTGTCTTCTTCTGGCTTACCAAAACTTGTCCGTTGATTATCTTCACCGCTGAAAGCGGTACCTTGTCAACCACATCAACCGACTTGGAAAATATCCCGCCCGTCTTTTGGCTAGTCACATAAATAATATTTTTATTGGTCAGAAACATGGTTTTGATGTAGGAATCTCCTGCAATCCCGGAACGATGAACTCCCTCTGTTTCCAAAATAACGCCCTCATCAAAATCAAGCCCAAGATCTACCATTGTTTTGTTCCTCGCCTTCTATCCATTCATCTCCATAAATCTGGTTTGGCGAGTGCCTCGCCAGGAGAACACTCGCCAAATGTTCCTTTCTTATCGCCCCGGGGGACAGTTACGGAGCAATCTTTGCTTCCTGTTTAGTTTAACACAGAGTTTTTTCCTTTTGGCTTTACGACTGCGCAGAGAACAGGGGACTTCAGCGGACATTTTTCCCGGAATCACTTGACCTATGTCGGAGGCACAAATATACTATGATTAGTAAGGAAGTTTAATTTCAAGCTGTCCTCAGACAGCGGAATGGAGGGAACAGATGAAAAAGCCACTGAAGATCACGCGCATTTTATTAGGTGCAGTCCTTGCCATTTTACTCGCTGTCGCGCTGGTGTTTACGGGAGTGTATTTTACCCGTTTCCAAACGATTGGCAGCATAGAGAAGCTGTCCGACTATGACGACGGGTACAATCTTTACCGTATGGATATCAAATATGATTACAGTCTTGATGATGTGATCAATTACGGTATTACCGATAATCAGACGCTGAATGATGCCATTCTAAAGGAGGTGCTGCCGCTTCTCCCCGTAAGTATAAAAGCCCCCGACTTCGGCTGCACAGCATTTACACTGACCGATACCGACGGCGATGTGCATATGGGAAGAAATTATGATTTTCGAAACGATACCTCGGCAATGCTGGTTTATTGCACGCCAAAGGATGGTTATCAATCCCTCGCTTTTGCGGCGCTGGATAATGTTTCGGCAAATGACCCTGAGGAAAGCATAAAGAAAAAGCTTGCAAGCTTGACAGCTCCCTTTATCTGCCTGGACGGAATGAATGAAAAGGGCCTATCCATTGCAGTTCTGACCCTGGACAGCCAGCCTGTCCATCAGGATACGGGGAAGCCGGTCATTGCAACCACCCTTGCGATTCGTTTGGTGCTGGATAAGGCGGCAACCACCCAGGAAGCAATAGACCTTCTCAACCAATATGATATGTTTGCTTCCAGCGGCAGGGATTATCATTTCTATATTACCGACGCCACAGGCGACGGCAGAGTGGTGGAATACGACTGCGAGAGCGAGACACGGGAACTGGTTGCCACTCCCATCAACGCCATCACCAACTTTTACGGCTTATATAAGGAGCAGGTGCTGCCGAATCAGAAAAACGGCATGTACGGTCACGGCAGAGAACGTTATGACGCCGTATTAAACATACTGGAACAGCAAAAGGGCAATTATTCCGACGATACCGTATGGGCGGCGCTGAAAGCAGCCTCCCAGGAACCGAATCCGGAAAGTATCACGAGCAACACGCAATGGTCCATCGCCTACAATAACACAGACCTAACCGCCGATATTGTCCTGCGAAGACACTGGTCCGATGTCACGCGACATGAACTGACGGCAAAGGATTGAGAGGTAGGAAATAGTCATCCGCCTAGGCTACAGAAGACCCGAAATCAATGGTATAATCACAGATGCCAGATTCGATGAGCAATTCCATCAGTGTGTTCGATACAAAAGCGCCGGAGAGAGAAAAGGAAAGCTCTTATCATACTCTTCTGGTGGGATTGCTCACCGGAAATTCCGACTGGCTGGTAAGATCGAATGTGGAGGCTGGAGAAGGCTTCGCGGATATTATTGTTGAACCGGAAGATCCCGATGCCGGAATTATTTTCGAATTAAAGTACACAAGGGAAGTGTCTGGCTTAGAAAAAGCCTGTAAAAAGGCAATCACACAGATTCGGGATCGCAGGTATGCAGAGTATCTGGTAAATGATGGACGAAACCAGATTCTGTACTATGGCATTGCCTTCCACAGAAAACGCTGCCGGGTTATTACAGAAAAACACGGTGAAAACGTATGATGTATTCATACGTGACACTGGGCCGATGTCATGCTACTTTGCCTCTTTCTCCCGACAGTCGTTACATATGATTTGTCCGTTTTCCTGCGTAATAAAATCCTCGCTATACTGGCCCCCACATACCTGGCATGTATAGAAAACTTCTTCCTCAGAAGAAGCCTTGTCTTCATCGAGATAGACCCATTCGATCTGATAGCTTTTGCCAATGCTGTCACCAATATTCTGCACGTAGTCCTCCAACAATTTCTGGGCTCGCTGCTGAGCATTGGCCAGCAACACTGTGTCGTTCTCAGCCGCCTCACGCATCTTCTCCTGGGCGCTCTTAAAAGCTTCTGTCTGATGCTCTGCCTTCACTGCTGCAGAATCTTGAGCAACAATGAATGAATCCTGGGTCAAGGTTTTATCGTCCACCTTGCATCCCAGTACTTTCGTGGGAGGAATTGTGATTGTCACAATATCCTCCTTGATTTCCATAGACACTAAGGATGTATCAATTCCAATCGTAACAATGCCGGCATATTCAATCCAGAATTTCCTGTCCTTTTTCCACCATAAAGACCCGGACGCATCTTCCTCATAATATTTTGCAACATTATGATAATAGCACTGCATGGTAGCTAATTCGCAAATAGCCCTGGCCTGAGAGGCCTGGGGTTCTATCTCCTTAGCGCTGTTCTTTGCTCCGAATTTAGAACAGCCCGCACTGAGTAAGCACGTGCCTACAATAAGAAGGAAAGATATAAACCTTTTCATTTCCATCGCCCCCTTAATCTATCCGCAATTGATATTCCGAATCCAGGCTGCTTACAAATGGACGGATCAATGCCTCAACAACATTTTTTGCATTCTGCTCAGCCAGCTCATAGATTGCATTTTCACTGTCACACTCTTGTGTGACATCTTCGATGCATTGCTTATATGCCTCTTCCGAAACCGTTGAGGTATTTGCGTTCGCATTGATAAAAATATAATCCAGGGATTCGATATCAACGGTGATATCTGTTATCTTGATTTCCGGAAGTTTAACTGCAATGGTTTTTTCCTCATTGTCAACAGCGATGTCAACCTTTTCAAAGTCTATACCCGCTTTCACCTTTGCGTCATAGGACACATAATAATTTATTTTCTCAGAATCCTCCGGATCGGGAACCTTTGCAACGCCATTATAGATTGCCTCGAAGGTTGACAAATCACTCACATTGATGATCTTTTCCAGGGTCGAAGTACTGATAATAGACGGTTTCGATTTTTTTGACCTTACGGCCAGGAAAAGCATCGCCAGGACAGCAATTACAAGCAAGACAAAAATGCCAGAAGGTACCCGAAGTACCTCTTTTCCCCCGAACTTTTTCCCTATCTTTTTCCTTCTCTTTTTCCCTGTCTTTTTCCCAACCTTCTTCCCGGATGCTTCCTCTCCACCTCCGGACGTTTTTTCTAATCCTACCGGATGGTTGGTCTGCTGTATATCCTCGCTCTCCCTATTCATCACTACCTCCCGTAACCACCATGATCTCTTTCCTCAATTGCTCCGGCACATAGTCTTCTGCCCGCAGGCTGCCGATTGCCTCCACCCTCGCGTCAATCTGTCCAATGACTTCCTTACATTTGTCATATTCCTCCGCAGACAGATAGACATCCAGCAGATATCCCAGCAGGTCCACCTGTCTTCTTGCATAGGGGAGGATCTCCGGATACTTTTCGCAGATAGAAATACACCCCCGCAGGCACTCTGCTGCCTTGTCATATTGCTTCCACTCCAGCAGGATATTGGCCACCGGAGACAGCTGCTCGTCGATCCGTACCAGTTCAAAGCGGCTGATCCGGTCGGTAATATCCATGGCTCTGCGCATATAAGCACAGGTCTTCCGGTAATCCTCTTCTGTATAGGTATAATACCAGGCCATTGCCATATCATAGTCTCGCTCCAGCTGGGAATAGGGCTTGGCATATTGGTCTATCAGTCCTCGAACCCTTCCCAGGATAACTCTTATCTGCCTCTTCCCGCCCAGGCCGCTGCGGATCAGGAGCAGGGCCTTCAGGCGATAGCACTCTCCCAGAAAAAGGGCAGCATCAGGACCTGGTGAAAGCTTCAGCCAATGGATCGCCCGATCCACCGTTTTCAGGGAAAGTCGAAGGAGCTTGGCCTCTTCCTCTGTTTTGGCTGCATAAGCCCCATCCAAAAGGCTATCGTAGAAGCCAGCCAAAAGATAATAATATCTTCCCAAAATCTTGGGGCCCGGATGGGAGGATAGGCTGGCTCGCATCCGGCGAAGGCGCCGTCTCGCCTCCCCCAGCTCCCCTTGGTCATAGAGGATTTCCAACAGGATCCCATAGATCTTCAAAAGCCTCTCTGGGCTTTCCTCCCCTCCCCGGTCGAAGAGTTCAATGAATTCCTCTGCCTTCTCCTGCAGGAATTCTTCCCGCTCATAGGGCATATTCTGAATCGTATGATAGAGCAGAGCCCGGTAGCTGGGGGAGGATTGGATCTGGCTCTCCCCCTTTCCTCCCTCCAGCAGGGCAGCCGCCAGCCGGAGAACTTCCTGCTTCTCCTCTCCTGCCGCCTGACAGGATTCTTTCCTCCCTGTCCTGGCCGCCAGCCAAAGGGCTTCCTCTTTGCCGGCTTCCGCCTTCCGCTGGGGAGCTTTTCCCTCCTCTGTCATCTCCTGGAGCCTGGCACTTAGGTATTGAAGTACCTTGTCGGCCGCCTCCAGCCCGGCCCGGGAGATTTTCCAATCAGATACCACCTCCCCAATGACAGGATGCAGGGTGATCCGCGCATCCCGCACGTAGATCCAGCCCTGTTCATAGAGGGTGCTGATATCCTCCCGATTTTCCAGCGCAAGCATTTCGCATATCTGATCCACCAAAACCCCCACCCGGCCAAAGAGGGCCAGTATTCTCATAAGAATCCTTTGGGGCTTCGATAGGGCATCTCCCTGAAACAGACCAGCGATGATCTGTCGAATATTTGCCTGATATAGGATATCATCCCTGCGGCAAGTCACCTTCCCGCTGCTCCCGTCGGAAAATCCCCCTTTGGCAACCATCTGGGCTGCCTGGGCAAGGGAGAGACTGCTCAGGGGACTGCCAATCTGCTTTGCCAGCAGCTCCAGCACCAGGGTATGGCCCTCCACAGCCCGGATGAGGGAACGAACGCTGTCCTCCTCCTCTTCTTGCAGGCCGCGGCCCAGATTCCCGGCAAAGAGGGACAGGAGAGCCTCTTCCTCCCCAATAGGACCAAGGCTGAGGGTATCATATCCCTGGGAAAGGGAGATGTCCCGGCTGATCAGGATAATCTTCCAGCCCAGCTGCAGCAGCCGGGGAAAGGCAGTCCCTGCCTCCCCGTGATAGTTGTCCAGGACAAGGATACAATTTTTATCCCTGGCCAGCTCCCGCAAAATGCCAAGTTTCCGTGTAAAATACTCCTCTTCTGTCTCCGTCCTGTCCCATTGAACCCCGTGAATATGAGCCCCATAGTCATCGCAGATAGCCTCCTCCACTCTGCCGGAAGCATCCAGATAGAGAAGGGCATCCAGCTTACCCTCCCATTGCTTCAGACAATGACGGACAAGACTACTTTTTCCAATCCCTCCCATTCCAACCACAAAGAAGCAGCCGTCGGTGCTCTCTTGCAATTTCTTTCTCATCCACTCCTCTTCCTCTCCCCGACCCAGGAAAAGATCAGAGGTGGTAATTTTGGTACTTACGATATAACGGGCAGACAGGTCTGACAGAGCCTGCAGGTCCGTCAGCTTCTCCTCCACGGTTTCCATATGGGAGAAGCGATCCAGATAATAATCAGCCAGAGTATGATGAAAGAAGTCTGTCAGCCGAAAGGCCAAGGCATCCGGATAAGTGGCACCGGCAAGCAGAGATTGAGAGAAATCATAGATGGCATCCGCCTCGCAGTCAAAGGCATCCGGAACCCGGCCAAAGAGCAGATAGAAAAGGAGGGCACCGATGCCATAGACATCCGTATGCCTGCCCATATGCCGATAATCCCCCCTTTGCAGCTCCAGCGCCGCAAATCCCCTGGTAAAGGAAATCCGGTCTCCTGCTTCCGTCAGTTGGGAAAGGGGAACCACAGTGTCAAAATCAAAGAGCTGGACAAGCTCCGTCGTTCCCTCCAGGGTCAAAATATTGGCTGGCTTGATGTCCAGATAGAGAAAGCCCTTCCTGTGGATCCTGCTCATTGCATGTGCTGCACTTTTGACAGCTGTGATACAGTCCTTGACCTTTGCATACCGTCCATAGGACAGTTCCTGTCCCTCCACATAAGCGGAAATCACATACAGCGTATGATTGGTCTCATAGATATTGTAGGTATTTGCCGTCAGGTTGGTCAGCCCATCCGTCGAGAAGAATTCATTGCCCAGCTGATAGGCCCGCCGCATCTTCTGCAGGGTTTCCGCAAATAATCTCTGCTCCGACTCCGGAATCCCGAGGGCTCCCCCTTCCTCTCTTGTTAGCTTGCACTTAAAGGGGTAGCATTCCTTGATCCTGACCGTCTTCTTCTCCCCCATATTGTCCAGGTAATAGGCATTGTAAACAATGCCTGACCCGCCGCGGGCCAGTTCCCCCAGGATCCTATATTCCTGTCCGTCCTTGAATCTAAGCTTGCTTCCCTTCTTCAGGGCTGTTCTTGAATCCATCCTCTCACATCCCTACCTTCGCACAATCCTTCCTTAGATTCTAACCTTTCGGACTCGGAAAATTGGATTTTTCAATGCAGCCCCTGCAGTTCCTCCTCCGGATCCACCTTGTTCAGGTAAACCTCCCGCATGAAGAAGCGGAAGGCGTCCAGGGGATAGGCATCCTGGGAAGCATAGAGGAAGATCCAGTCATAGGGATTGCCCTCATACAGGTCCGGATAACGGGCATCCAACAATAAGCGATTGACGGAGGCGATGCACCTTGGGGCATCCTGGGGCTGAGCCATATATTCCGGCTCCGAACCCCTCAGGAAGAGATCCGTCCAGAAACGATAAAAGGCAAGAAGGATCATGGTCTTTCTCACCACCTCATCCGACTGCCAATTACCGCTGATGATAGCCTCCAGGCCCTGCCGGTCGGGGAAGGACTTTCGCACCAAGGGATGGATCAGGCCATTTTCCTTGAGTAAGGGCTGCAGGGTACGATCCCCCTTTACCAAAAACAGCTTATCCCCCCCGATCCTGTCATAATCCAGCAAGCCAAAGATCTGCTGGTAAATATCCCAGACAGACCGCTGCCGGCCGACTGCGGCCTGGTCCGGGTAGCGGCGGCCAAGCTCCCGGCCAGCCAGTCCCTGCTCATTGGCAATTCTTCTCCAAAGCTCCCGAATATATTTCTTCGCCGTTGCGTTGTTATATCCAAATTGATCGACATTATCCCGCAAAAAGGCAAGGAGGTCCTCCGGATTTTGAAAACGCTCCAGCTCCTCCAGGATGGCCCCGGTAAAGAGGACATCCCCCTGGTAGTCAATCTGCCCCTTCCCCTCCCGGACCGGTGCCCTGGCCACCATATCCTGGGCCTGGGAGTAGGACAGGCCATGGCTGAGGCAATAGTAATAGATGACCTCCTCTATATTGTGACAGTCCAGACCCCGCTGCAGATAAACCCGGCGAAAGAAATCCTCTGTTTCCTCCGTCGTCAAATGAAAGGCGAAGCAGAACTTAATGGCGATATCCCTCTTCTCCGCCTGTATATGCTTCTGAAACCAGCTTCTCAAAATTCGGGCTTCCACCCCGATCCCCGCCTCATCAAACCTCCCTTTGATGAATCTGACCTTGGCCTCCGTATCTCCCAGATCACCGGAATAACCCTGGCCAAGGAGGAACTCATCCAGGGCAGCGTCAAAGGTTCGAAAGGACTGGGCCACCTCCAGAAGCTCCTGTGCGTAATTCTCATCCTCCGGCGATATCTCACGCCCTCGGGCGGACAAAAAATGCGTATACTCCCCCATTTCATTTCCTCGTTCCTGCTATTATCCCCACGCCTGCGAGAGACAGGGCAGATTCCCCTGCGGGCCTCTCCATCTCCTCCGGGCCATGTACCGCCTCCATTATAACCCATATCCCGCATGGTTTCCAGTAATATCTAGCGAAGGAATGTCTCCGGACAAATCATTCCTCCATGTTTTTAAAGGAATCTCTATATTTTCCGGGCGGAATCCCTACGTATTTGTTAAACATGGAATTAAAATGTGCTGTACTCGAAAATCCAAGCATATGGGCGATATCTCCGATTGGAATAGCGGAATCCATAAGATAGCCCTGCGCTTCGCCTATCCGCCTCTCCATTGCATATTGGATAGGCGAAATACCATATTCGGCTTTAAAGGTATGCGCAAGGTAATATTTGTTTAAATTCAGATCCTCGGCAATGATGTCAAGAGTAAGGGAATCATGACTGTGTTCGTTTAGGTAAAAGCGAATTCTCTCCGCCGTTGCATGAGCAGATGTTTCTTTCTTGGAGATCACATTGTACCCTTTTTCTGCTATCAAATGTCTTGTTATAAGTATAAGGGATTTTGCAAGAGAATTGCATATGCTGTTGTCCTTTGAGCCTTGGTCTGTAAGCCTGTATATAAGCTGGAAAATCTCCTTTACATTAGATGCAAGGGCACCACAGGAAACTACAGGTATGGTATCCAGAGGGCATATCCAGTTTTCTCTAAGCTTTTTGAATTTGACATTAGTAACACCGATACTGTATGAGCGCACCTGTCTTTTAGACTCAGGGCTTTCGCCGTGGAGAATTCCGGCATTGCATATGACAATATCTCCTTCGCTGACATCATATGCAGTAGAATCTACAACATAT
>CAVJHW010000093.1:0-10040 GCA_963649395.1 Coriobacteriaceae bacterium
CTTCAGACCGGCTCGGGCAGAATAGACCCCTTCCACCACCATATGCACCTCATCCATGGCCTCCTTCATACTGTAGCCCTTTCCCATGAGGTAACCGGCCTTCCGGTTCCGACTGTGGACACTGGCACAGGTTACCACCAGATCACCGATTCCAGACAGCCCGAAAAAGGTATTGGGATGGGCTCCCATAGCAGTTCCCAGTCTGGAAATCTCCGCAATTCCCCTCGTAATCAAAGCCGCCTTGGTATTGTCCCCATAACCCAGGCCATCTGCCATTCCGGCTGCCAAGGCGATGACATTTTTCAGGGCTGCACCGATCTCGATCCCCAGCATATCAGAGCTGGTATAGACCCGGAAGACCGGGCTCATACAGAGATTCTGAACATATTCTGCAATTGCCTTTTTGTGAGCCCCCGCCACAATGGTGGTGGGAAGTCCCCTACCCACCTCCTCCGCATGGCTGGGACCGGACAGGACAGCAACCTCTGCCTGGGGAATCTCTTCTTCTATAATATCCGTCATGGTCATTAAGGTGGCCTCCTCAATACCCTTGGCCACATCTACCACAATCTGTCCCTCTGTTACAAAAGGCTTCATCGTCTTAGCCGTGCTGCGCACAGCCGGAGAGGGAACCGCCAGAATCACCAGATCCTTTCCCTTCACCCCTTCTTCCATATCACAGGTAAAGGTCACGGTATCCGGCAATAGAACCCCGGGAAGCTTATCCGTATTTTGGTGATGCTGCAAGAACATCTCCGTCTCTTCCTTCAGATAGGACCAAAGGGTCAATTCATGTCCCTGATTACACAAATGCCAAGCCAAGGCAGTTCCCCAGCTGCCGGATCCGATGATACCTATTTTCGCCATTTTCCACTCCTCCTATTCCTCCGATGCATGTCTTTTACTCAGATAGGTCTTTCTCTCCACCCCTCGCAGCAAACGTCCGATATTGCCCCTGTGCTTGAAGAAGGCCATGGCTGTCAGCAGGGCTGTAATCAGATACATCTCATGCAAGGCAGTCTGACTCATCCCATAAGCTCCCCATTGACCACATAGGATCATCCCTACCAGGAATTCCGCGGACAGGAGCAAGGAGCCCAGGGAAACATAATGGGTCAATAAAAAGGGAATAAAGAAGCTGAGAACGCCCGCCACGATCAAGCGCCAATCCCCAAAGGCAATGATCATGCCTGCCGTAGCAGCGATCCCCTTTCCTCCCCGAAATTGCAAATAAAAAGGGAAATTATGGCCTAGAATCACTCCTGCCGAGGTATAGATCTCCAACATTTTCAGGATATCCCCCCGGGTATTGTGAAAGAGCAGCCAGGTAACCAGCACCGCCAGGATACATTTGGCCGCATCACAGGCAAAGGTGATCAGCCCTGCCTTCAATCCCAGGGTGCGCAGGGCATTGGTAGTTCCTGCATTCCCGCTTCCCTGGGTTCTTATATCCAGTCCCTTCATTTTCCCGTAGATATAGGATGTCTGGAATAAGCCGAAAGCATAGCCAATCAGCAGACAGATGATTCGTTCCATGTCATTGTTCCTTCTCTCTTCTCTCTCTTACAATGAATTTTAATGCTGTTCCTCGGAAACCGAAGGATTCCCGGATACGGTTCTCCAGATACCTCAAGTAGGAAAAATGCATCAATTTCTTCTCATTTACAAAAATTACAAAGGTAGGCGGCTTGACGGCCACTTCGGTCATGTAATAGATCTTCAATCTTCTGCCCTTGTCAGAGGGGGGCTGCTGCAAAGCTACCGCCTCTGTCAGAATCTCGTTCAGCACTCCTGTGGCAATGCGAAGGGATTGATTCTCCAAGACCATATCAATGGTATCAAAGAGTCTGGGCAGGCGCTGACCGGTTTGGGCAGAGATAAAGAGAATCTCCGCATAAGGCATAAAGGAGAGGGTGTTGCGGATGCGGGCAGAATATTCATTCACCGTCTTGTCATTCTTCTCGATGGCATCCCACTTGTTTACCGCCACTAGGATTCCCTTGCCCCTGTCGTGGGCAATCCCGGCAATCTTGGCATCCTGCTCCGTGATGCCCTCTACCGCGTCGATGACCACCACTACCACATCCGCCCGCTCCACGGCAGATACGGTGCGAATAATGCTATAGCGCTCCAATTCCTCTTTTATCCGGCTTTTTCTCCGTAATCCGGCCGTATCAATGAAGATATAATCCCTTCCATCCCAACGGACCAAAGTATCAATGGCATCTCGGGTGGTTCCTGCTATATCTGATACAATCACCCGATTCTGCCCCAGAAGCTTGTTGATGATGGAGGATTTTCCTACATTGGGCTTGCCCACAATGGCAATCTTGGGGATCTGATCCTCTTCCTCTGTCTCTCCCATCTCCGGAAAATTCTCCGTCACCTGATCCAGCAATTCTCCCAGACCCTGCTTGCCCGCAGCTGAGATAGGGATGGGTTCGCCGATCCCCAGGTTGTAAAACTCATAAATATCCATGCTCTGCTTGGCGAAATGATCCACCTTATTCACGGCCAAAACCACCGGACGACCGCTTTTGCGCAGCATATCCGCCACCTTGGCATCCGCATCCACCAAACCCTGCCTGACATCCGTCAGGAAAATGATCACATCCGCTGTATCTATGGCGATCAAAGCCTGTTCCCGCATCTGACTGAGAATCACATCCTTGCTTTCCGGCTCAATACCTCCTGTGTCAATCATGGTAAAGGTATAATTCAGCCAGGTTACATCTGCATAAATACGATCCCGCGTAACCCCCGGGGTATCCTTGACGATGGAAATATTTTCCCCGGCCAGGGCATTAAACAAGGTAGACTTGCCCACATTAGGCCTGCCCACCACTGCTACGATCGGTTTGCTCATACATCTGTCTCCTTCTATGTGCCATAATGGCATTCTCTTCCAATACAGCCTGACAGAAATCTCTGCCTCCTGTATCTACAATCTGTATCGGCAGGCCAAGAGCCTCCTCCAGCTCCTCCACCTTCCTGTCATCCAGGAAAACATTCTCTCCGGAACGTAGCATATTGCAAGGCAGCAGCAGGCGTTCTCCCAAATCCTGCCCCTGCAGCTGTTCCAGCAGATCCTGCCCGGTAATGAGGCCGGATACGGTGATCTGCTCTCCGAAGAAATGATTCTCTATGGGGAAAACCCGGGCTTTTAATCCTTGATATTTCCCCTGTATCTCTTCCAATAAGCCTTCCAGAAAGGGAGCGGCCAGCCGACCTGTCGCCAGGGAAATCCATCGCTTCTTCGCATCCCCTTCTCTTCCTGCCAGCTCTTCTGCCACTTCTTCCTTCAGCAGGCGCAGCATACCCACGCCATTCTCCAGCTGCAGATAGCCGTCATAGCGGTCTGCCTCCGGCAGTTCCCAGCCTGCCAGCAGATACCATTCATCCGAGGCATGGACAAAATGAAGACCATGTCGAGCCTTCATTCGCTCCTGCCACCGATGCACCGTATCCAATACAGCCCTGGCATCCTCCCGGTCGAAGGGCTCCAGGGGATAAAGCCCCTGGCGGAAACGGGTCAGCCCCACCGGTACGATGGACAGACTTTGCAAAATCGGCGCATATTCCGCCAAATCTCTCAGGCTTCTCTCCAATTCCGCCCCGTCATTCACGCCCTTGCAGAGGACAATCTGGCCATTCATCTCCAGACCCGCCTCGTAGAGGCGGCGAACCTTGGCCTTATAATCCCCGGCTTTGGGATTCCGCAACATTTGGCACCGCAGGTCAGGATTGGTAGTCTGAAAGGAAATATTGATAGGCGACAGACGATAGCGAATCACCCGATCGATATCATGGTCGCTCATATTGGTCAGGGTGACGTAATTCCCCTGCAAAAAGGAAAGTCTAGCATCATCATCCTTGAAATAGAGGGTTTTGCGCATACCCTTGGGCATTTGATCGATAAAGCAGAAAATGCAATGATTGCGGCAGGATCGATATTGATCCATCAGGTCATTCTCGAATAGGACCCCCAGATCCTCCTCCTCGTCCTTGTCAATCTCCAGAATCCATTCCTCGCCCCCGGGCTTTCGCACCAGCACCTCCACATAGGTATCCTGAAGCAAATATTGATAATCGAAGATATCCTCTATCTCCTGTCCATTCACCCGGACAAGCTCGTCCCCCGGCTCTATCTGCAGCTCCTGGGCAATACTGCCCGGCAAGACCTGCCGAATGATATGCCTGTTCTTCTTCATACCTTCCTCCCTTTCGTCCCTATTATCATAACAACTTGACCCTTAAAAAGCAAGCACAAACCAACAGACCCACCCGCCGGGCGTTGACAGAGATTTTTATCCATGTTATAACTTAATTAAGACTAAAGTGAGAGAGGTAGGCCTCATGCCGAATTTAGACTTTTTGGTGCACTCAGTTCCCTTGGCACCTTTGAAAATCTGTGCTCTTCCCGGATGCGAGGAAACTGCACAGGCCATTGACCGTTACCTGGTAGACTTCCGAAGGGAGCTGGCGCAGGCCAATCCCGTCAAGAAGGACCTCTTTGGATATACAGCGGATTCCTTTATTCTGGACTGCAAATGTCCCCGTTTCGGAACCGGCGAGTCCAAGGGACAGCTCATGGAATCCGTCCGGGGAGTGGATCTCTTTCTCCTGGTGGATGTCTGCAATTACAGCATGACCTATACCGTATGCGGCCATGAAAATCACATGTCTCCGGATGATCATTACCAAAACCTGAAGAGGATCATTGCAGCTACCATGGGCAAGGCCCACCGGGTGAATGTATTTATGCCCTTTCTCTATGAAAGCCGCCAGCATAAGCGGACAGCAAGAGAATCCCTGGACTGTGCCATGGCCCTTCAGGAACTCAGCCAGATGGGAGTCTCCAACATTCTCACCTTCGATGCCCACGACCCCCGGGTGATGAATGCCATCCCCCTGCACGGTTTTGACAACTTTTTCCCAACCTATCAATTCCTGAAGGCATTGCTGAAATGTGAGCCAGACCTAAGGCTGGACAACGACCATTTGATGATTATCAGCCCCGACGAGGGCGCCATGTCCAGGGCCGTATATTTCTCCAATATTCTGGGAGTAGATATGGGTATGTTCTATAAGCGGCGGGATTATTCTGTCATGGTGAATGGCAAGAATCCTATCGTTGCCCATGAATTCCTGGGAGATTCCGTAGAGGGGAAGAATGTAATTATCATCGATGATATGATCTCCTCCGGCGAGAGTATGCTGGACGTAGCTCGCCAGGTCAAGGAGCGAGGAGCCCGGGAGGTCTTCGTATGCACCACCTTCGGTCTCTTCACAGATGGTCTGGACAAGTTCGACGACTATTACGAAAAGGGTTATATTGCCAAGGTTATTACCACGGATCTGATCTATCGAACCCCCGAGCTCATTGCCCGCCCCTGGTATGCACCGGCAGAGATGAGCAAGTACATGGCCAGCATCATCGATATCCTAAATCACGATGTGTCTGTCAACAAGGTAAGAGACACCACCGGAAAGATCAATCGTCTTCTGACAAAATATCATCAATAAAGGAACCCCTAGGGGTTCCTTTTCTCATTTCAGCATCAAAAAGGCAGCCAGATTCCCTCTCTTTCCCTGACTGGCCCGGTGGGAGAAGAGGAGATCCGGATTGCAGCAGGTACAGATCCCCGGCATCTCAAGATGTTCCGGGGAAATGCCTGCCTCCAGCAGGATCAGCCGATTGGCCTCCCAGAGATCCAACTGGTATTTGCCTGCCGGATTTTTCCGGAAAATGGCATCCTGCCATTCCAGCGGAAAGTCCCGGGCGAATTCCTCCTCCACCTCCGGTCCTACTTCATAGCAATCCTGGCAGATAGAGGGTCCGATCGCTACCAGCAGGTCTTCCGGCCGACTTGCGAATTCCTTCCTCATCCTTTCCACGGTTACCTGACCCATGCGGTGAAGGGTACCCCGCCAGCCAGAGTGGGACAGGGCAATAGCCGGTCTAAGGGGGTCCAGGAAAAACAAGGGGACACAATCTGCATAAAAGGTAGCCAAAGTAACCCCTCTCTCCTCCGTCAGCATCCCGTCCACATCGGTAAAATCCCTTTTTCGCAGGATACCGCTTCCGCAATCTGCAGCCCCCACCAACCGCAGGTTGGTGGTATGCGTCTGATCCGAGGTGACGATACTCTCCAGGGGGAATCCCATGGCCCCACTGATCCTACGGTAATTCTCCTCCACTGCTCGGGGATCATCCCCCCTGGTAAAGCTAAGATTCATAGAGCGATAGATTCCCCGGCTGACCCCGCCCAGCCGAGTAGAAAAGCCCTGCACCACCAAACCGGTTCTCTCCAGGGAAGGAAAGCTAAGCCAGCTGACCCCATTCTTTTCCTTCAGTTCCAGTCTTTTCTCCGGATTCTTCCATCTAATACAAATATCCATACTATCTTCCTCTGACGTCTAGGAATATCCATGATATCTTCCTCTGACAGGGGCCGTGCTGTAGGGAAAGGCATCGACATAATGGCGGACGGTCTCCTTCTCTATGGCAAGCACATCAAAGCGGCAGGGAACCGCCTCGCTGATTCGATTCTTGGCCCGGTAATAATCCGCCGTCCGACAGATGCGAATCTGCTTGTCCCTTGAGACTGCTTCCTCCGGACGGCCTGACCCCCTGCTTTTCCGATATTTTACCTCCACGAAGATCAGGCAATTCCCCTGCCGGGCGACCAGGTCGATCTCTCCGTAGCTGCTGCGAAAGTTCCGACAGAGGATCTCATATCCCTCTTCCGTCAGCCATTGGGCTGCCTTCTCCTCGTAATCGGCGCCGATTGCCCTCTTATTCATCTTCCAACCCCTATCCGCCTTCTCTTCTCCCTCTCTCCGCCCTTAATTCAGGTTCTCGCGGGGCTTTCGCCCCACTTCACCCTCATGGAGAGGCGTGTCATAAAGCCCTTCCCCCACCGACAAGCCCCTACAGGGACTAGCGTTGCGTCGCAAGCATGTCGTGGGTTCAGGCTTTTTTGACACTGTAACCAAGGATCTGTCCAATAAAGCTTCTCCGGTGGATAGGACTGGGACCGTATTTTTTCAGGGCTTCTATATGGGCGGCAGAGCCGTATCCCTTGTTAGCCGCAAAGCCATATTGAGGCATCTGCAGGTCATATTCCTCCATCCACCGATCCCGAGTAACCTTGGCCACAATGCTGGCTGCTGCGATGGACTGACTTTTGGCATCTCCCTTGATGATGGGCACCTGGGGAATCGTAACCTCAGGGATGGTCACCGCATCATTAAGCAGGAGATCCGGCTGTACCTCTAACTGGCCAAGGGCCTGACGCATAGCCTCATAGGTGGCCTGCAGGATATTGATTTCGTCAATCCGGGCAGGTTCTACCCGACCCACTCCCACAGCCAGGGCTCGCTCCAGAATCTCCCCATAGAGCTCCTCTCGCTTTTTGGCGCTGACTTGCTTGGAGTCGTTGATATAGAGAATGCGGCAATCCCTGGGCAAAATGACTGCGGCGGCAACCACAGGACCGGCCAAGGGACCTCTGCCCACCTCATCGATGCCGCAAATGGCAGAATATTCTGCATACTTCTTTTCAAAGGTGCACATATTTTCCACCCTGGCTCGCTCCCGACCCAGAGCCTCCTCCCGCTTGCCCAGTCTGACCAGCAGGCTTTGCACTCCCTTCCTGGGATCCCCCGCATAAGCCTCCAATGCCCTGGTCAATTCTGCCCCGGATAGGACCTCCAGCTCTTCTTGGATCTCCCTCATGGTCTTCATAGGTCAAACCTCCCCGGCTGCCGCCTTCTCCAAAGTGATGCGGCCCAGCTTCCCGCTGCGGAAATCATCCAGCAGGATACCCGCTGCTTTCTCCAGAGATACTTCATTGCCTCGAACTATGCATTTTCGGTTCTCCCCAATCTGCCTCAAAACCTGCAAAGGGGGGCTACCTTCCTCCGCCTCATAGCGATCCCTTAGGGCTCCTGGATAGGCAGCCTGCAGATAGGCAATGAGCCTCAGAGCCAGTTCCTCCGTATTGACCACATCATCCTTAATGGAGCCAATCATAGCCAGATACTCCCCTGCTCTGGGGTCCTCGAACTTAGGCCAGAGAATTCCCGGAGTATCCAGAAGTTCCAGTCCCTTGCCCAGGCGAATCCACTGCTTCCCCTTGGTCACCCCGGGGCGATTGCCGGTTTTGGCACAGGCACGTCCCGCATAAGAATTGATAAAGGTGGATTTTCCCACATTGGGAATTCCCACCACCATGGCCCGCACCGGCCGATTCTTAATTCCCCGCCTGGCGTCCCGCTCCAGCTTAGCCTTGCAAGCCTCCGCCACCAGGGGCTGCAAGGCCTTCAGACTCCCCCTATTCCTGGAATCCACCAAAAGAGCGTGGCATCCCATCCCCTTAAAATATTCCATCCATTGCCGATTGGCAGCTTCCTCCGCCATATCGGATTTATTCAGCAAAATAAGCCGGGCCTTCTGTCTGCCCAGCTCATCAATATCCGGATTACGACTGGCCTGGGGGGCCCTCGCATCCACCAGCTCAATGACCAAATCGATCAGCTTCATATCCTCCTGCATCTGACGTTTGGCTTTGGTCATATGCCCCGGATACCACTGTATCTCCATACCTTGCCCTTTCCTTTCCCGATCTATCCCTCTGCGGTCCTCGCCTCATCCTCTCCACAGGAAGCCTCAGGATTTTAATAAGCCAAATTTGTCAAAGGGGGATGTTACCATCCACAGCCTTCCTACAATATTCTTCTTATCCACCTTGCCGATATCCACATGGCGGCTGTCCTCACTGCTGTTTCGATTATCTCCCAGGACAAAATATTCTGAGCTTCCCAGGAAAATCCCCTCCTCCGCCAGTCCCGGATTGGTGATGGAAGGAAAGTCCTTCTTCTCCACATAGGTCTCCCCATCGATCAGGATCTGACCATTGCGAATCTGTATGGTCTCCCCCGGCAGACCTACCACTCGCTTCACATGCAGGCTTCCCTTGTCCCCCTCGCCGGAGCGGAATACAATAATATCCCCTCTTTTGGGAGACGCGAACTTATAGGCTGCTTTATTAATCAGGGCAGTATCTCCTGCCGTGAGAGTGGGGGACATGGAATTTTCCTGGATGACGATATTTTGACAGAAATAATAAGAAAAGGCGAAAGAAAGGACAAGGGAAGCTGCCACTCCCACAATCCAAAATAGAATCTTCTTCACTCGCGACTGTAAAAAATAATCTTTTACATATCTTGCGGTAAACCTCTTCATACAATTCCTCCAACGCCCTCAAGAGTTTCGATCTTTGTCCCCACCCTGCAGAAAAGCCAGCTGCGTGTCAGGGCCTTCAAAGTACCCCCTGCTGCACGCTGTTCCGCCTCCACCACACAGGAAAGCCGACTGCTCCGCCCTTCGTGCACCGTACAGAGTACTCCCGCAGCAGCCGCTAAAGCAAAACAGGGACTCTATACCGTAACGTATAAGTCCCTGCGCATACTCTTTATTTTACTAGCTCTTTTACCTTCGCTGCCTTGCCGACACGGTCTCTCAGATAATTCAGTTTTGCACGTCTTACCTTACCGCGTCTGATCACTTCTACCTTCTCTACATTAGGAGAATGCAGCGGCCAGGTCTTCTCAACGCCGATTCCGTTGGAATTCTTACGAACCGTAAAGGTTGCACGATTGCTTCCGCCCTGCTTCTTCAGGACAACACCCTCAAATACCTGAATTCTCTCGCGGTTACCCTCTTTGATCTTACCATATACCCTTACGGTATCACCTACACGAAATGCCGGTACCTCAGCCTTCAGCTGTGCTTCCTCGATCTGCTTGATAATCTCATTCATTGCTTCTATCTCTCCTTAAAAAATGGTCGGATGTTCATATCACCGATAAACGTGACAGCGGACCATCATGTCTGGACACACCAGCAACAAGAGCAATTATACTATACCCTATAAGGAATTGCAAGAAGTTTTTACAATGAAAGCCCCGGACGGCAGACGCAAGCTGTGGGATGCTCGCGACGCAACGCTAGTCCCCTTGGGGGCATACCACAG
>CAVJHW010000094.1:0-5218 GCA_963649395.1 Coriobacteriaceae bacterium
GCTGCTGCCGATTCTCCTGCAGCTGCTGCCTGTGAGCAGTCACCTTCTCGGTAATCCGGTCATAATCCTCCTGCAGCTTATCCCTATTTCCACTCTGTAAGGCTTCATCACTCTTCAGATGCAGCATCTTCTGAGACAGCTCAGCCTTACGGATCCCAATCTGCTCCAGCATGGTATCGTAGCGCTGCATCTTACCCTTCACAGAAGAGCGACGGTTCAGAAGTTCAATTAGTTCATTCTTGCCCTCCTCCGACAGCTTATTCTGTTCTTGGATCTTGTCCTGCATCTCCCGGACGGAAGCCTCTGCCGCCTGCTCCTCCTCCTGGGCTTGCTGCAGCTGAAGACGAAGCTTCTTCTGTTCCTCCTCCAGCCCGGTTCTGGCATCCTTGCGGCGTTTGATATCCTCCCGGATACGATTCATACTCTCCTGATAATGCTGACTATTCTGCTGGCCTGCGTGAATCTGCTCCCGCAGCACATCAATCTGCCCCTGCAGCTGCTGCTTATGGAGGTTATGCTGAGTATGTTCCTCCTGGGCTCTGCGGATGACCTCTTCCAGCTCCTCCATCTGCTGCTGAAGGCCATCATATTCCCGGCGGGCGCTTTCTAAAGCCTCCTCCGTCTCCTTCAATTCCGCCTCGGCTGCATCCTTTTTGGCATGGATTTCTCCCAGCAAGATCTCGATACGCCGGGATTCTGTCCGAAAAAGGGAAATATCCAGATTCTTCAGCTCTTCCTTCTTCTGTAAATAGATCTTAGCCTTCTCTGATTGCTTCTCCAAAGGTCCCAGTTGGCGGCTAAGTTCCGCCAAAATATCCGTAACCCGAATCAGATTCTGCTGTTCCTCCTCCAGCTTCTTCAAAGTAGCGGTTTTTCTTCGCTTAAACTTGACAATTCCCGCTGCCTCATCAAAAAGCTCTCGCCTTTCCTCCGGTTTACCGCTTAATATCTTATCAATCTGACCCTGCCCGATGATGGAATAACCTTCCTTGCCGATACCGGTATCATAGAATAATTCATTAATATCCTTCAGACGGCAATTCTTCCCATTCATGAGATACTCACTCTCACCGGACCGGTAAAGTCGCCGTGTCACAGTCACCTCTTCATAGTCGATGTTCAGCTGGTGGTCGGAATTGTCCAAGGTGATGGCAACAGAAGCAAAGCCCAGAGGCTTGCGGGTCTCTGTGCCGGAGAAAATTACATCTTGCATATTGCCCCCTCGAAGCTGGCGGGCGCTTTGCTCTCCCAGAACCCAGCGGACGGCATCCCCTACGTTGCTCTTGCCGCTGCCGTTGGGTCCTACAATTCCGGTGATTCCATCGTGAAATTCCAGGAGAATCTTATTGGCAAAGGATTTAAAACCTTGCATCTCGATGCTTTTCAAGTACATATCAGAAACCTGCCTTACTTACCTCTTCTTCATCCGGCAAAGGGCATGATAGGCTGCATTCTGTTCTGCAGACTTCTTGGTTCGTCCCATGCCCTCCCCCACAGGCTGGTCTCCGATCCGAACCTGAGCCTTGAAGCTTTTATCATGATCCGGACCCGATGCCTCCAGAATCACATAGGTAACCTCTTCCTCCTGCTCCCTCTTCTGCACCATCTCCTGCAGCAGGGTCTTACTGTCGTGGAAAAGCTGCTTATTCTCCACATCATCCAGGACAAATCGCAGGATGAAACCCTTGGCTGCTTCGAATCCCCCATCCATGAAAATAGCCCCGATGACCGCTTCCATGGCATCCGAGACAATAGAATCCCTCTGTCTGCCTCCGGTGGCTTCCTCTCCCTTGCCCAGCAGCAGATAATCTCCCAAAGACAGGGCCCTTGCATCATAGGCCAGGGTGGGCTCACAGACCAGGCTGGCCCGCAATTTGGTCAGCTCTCCCTCGGCTAACTCCGGATAATTGGTATACAGGAATTCACTGGACACCAGCTCCAGCACAGCATCTCCCAGGAATTCCAGCCGTTCATTGCATTGCAATCGTTCGATATGATGTTCATTGGTATAAGAGCTGTGACGCATGGCCAGCACCAGCCAGTCAAACTTCTGAAAGCGATAGCCCGTCTTCTTCTCCAGCTCCCGAATTTTCTCTAACTTTTCCATAATTTTCCTCTTATGACAACCCTTCCCAGTCAAGCAGCCAGCTCTCCCTTGTGGCAGAGACCCTGTCGGTCCTTCTGTTTTTCCAGGCTTTGCACCCAAAACAGGGCTATCCCAGAAGTCCCCTTCTTCGGACAGCCCCGCAAATTCTATCCTCTTGCCCGCCGGATCTCCTCCACCGCATCTCCTACGGACACCATCTTCTCCGCCTTCTCAGTAGGAATCGTCAAATCAAACTTTTTTTCAATGCCTATGAGAATCTGGAACATATCCAGGGAATCCGCATTCAGATCCTCCAGAAATGTGGTCTCCGGCGTAATCTCTTTGACATCCACCTTCAGGACTCCGGCGATGATCTCTCTTAACTTATCCAGTTCCATGTCCTGTCTCCCTCATTCCGTTTCTTCTGCCGCCAGACGCTCCTGTATTTTCTCGCTGATCTTTTCTTCCTTAAATTGAATGCACTGTAAAATAGAATTCTTGAATTCCACAGCCTTGGAGCTTCCATGGGTCTTCACCACCAGCCCCCGCAGCCCCAGCAGGGGGGCTCCGCCGTGATCGGATACATCGAAGCCTTTCAAGGTCCCCTTCAAAGCCGGTTTCACCAGCAAAGCCCCTACTTTGCTGCGAAAATCCGACAGCATACCGGCCTTTATCTTCTGTATCAGAACGGAGGCCACTCCTTCATAAAGCTTAAGAATGACATTGCCCACAAAGGCCTCTGTCACGATCACATCCGCGGCTCCCTTTGGAATATCCCGAGCCTCAATATTTCCGACAAAATGGATATGCTTGTTGGCCTTCAGCAGGGGAAAGGTCTCCTTCACCAGAGCATTGCCCTTCTCCTCCTCTGCCCCAATATTGACAATAGCCACACGGGGCCTTTGAATGCCTACCACGCTTTCCATATAGATAGATCCCATAATGGCAAATTGCACCAAATGGGAAGGTCTGGCATCTACATTGGCTCCGCAATCAATCAGCAGGGCAACCCCCTGCTCTGTGGGAATCAGGGGTGCCAGCGGTGCACGCTCCACCCCTGGGATCTTACGAACAATGGCCTGTCCCCCTACTAATACAGCCCCCGTGCTTCCGGAAGAAACAAAGGCATCTGCTTCCCCCTTTCTCACCCTGGTCATTCCCACCACCAAGGAAGAATCCTTCTTGCTCTGGATAGCCTTTACCGGAGGTTCTCCTGTCTCGATTACCTCTGTAGCCGGAAGAATCTCCAGTCTATCTGCCGGGTAGGAATATTTGGCCAGCTCCTGCCGTAAAAGCTCTTCCTTTCCTGCCAGATAGAGATAGAGCCGATCACTCTCCTTCAGGGCTTCCACAGCCCCCTTTACCGGTTCCGTCGGCGCATAATCTCCGCCCATGGCATCCACTACAACTCGAACCAGTTCGCCCATTCTCTTCGCACCTGCTTTCTCACCAATGAATCAGGAGACACGGATTCCGTGTTCGTTCAAAGCATACCCCTCCGGAGATGTGGTATTTCTCTGAAGCTCACCGGCCTCATTGAAATAGAATTGATAATCTCCCTCCTGGTACCATCCGGTGCTTCTGTGACCGTCTGCATCCATATGATAGGTATTATTGTCTATGTCAATCCAGCAATCCGCAGGATAGGTTCCATCCTCCAGGACATAGCGGTAGCCGGTCTCATCCTGCTGCCAGGTCCCCAGGGGCCACACTACCACCTCCCTTATGGTGCTGGTGGACTTGTTGATCTTGTCCCCCTTGGTATTGGTAGCTACCACATAATAGTAGACTGTGCCCTCCTCGGAGGTATCTACCGTGTAGGCTTCCTCCGTCGCACCCTCGATCATAGTGCCTCCGCCATTGGAATTCACATTATTCTTATACCATTGATAGCTTACCTGGCCCCCATCACTTACGGTAGCCGGGCAGGCCATGGAGAAGTCACATCCCTTGGTTAACCTGGTGGTGCCTGTCAAATCTGCACTGAAGGTTGGTGCCTGCAGACTGGTGTCTACCTCCTTCACATCCACCTCCGGCTGGGCAGAACTGGTGCTGACACTAGAACTATCCTCTTGTTCTGTGGCATGATCGCCGACTAAATTGTTGAAAACATCCGTCACAGAGCAGCCTGTCAGAAAGAAAGCAGTACACAGGCAGCAGGTGGCCGTCAGAATCATTTTTCTTATTCTCATACTCAGATACCTCTTCTATTCATGGGTCCCGCGGATTCGTCCGCGCGAAGCAGCTTCTCGGCTCCGCTTTTCATCGATTCGTAACAACCGTATGCCATCGGCACACAGCACCAAGTATAGCATGTACCGGATAATCTTGTCAAATATACAAAGAGGCTGCCACTTTATCTCAGCGGCAGCCTGTCAATGTTCTCTTATTACTCATCCATAGCGATGACTTGCTTCTTGTTATAAGTTCCGCAAGCCTTGCATACTCTGTGGGGCATCATCAATGCGCCGCACTTGCTGCAGGGTACCAGATTGGGAACGGACATCTTCCAGTTCGCTCTTCTCTGGTCACGTCTTCCTTTGGATGATTTATTCTTCGGGCAGATGGACATTCTATTACACCTCCTTGCATTTGCTGAATATATCTCTTATGGCAGCCATCCGTGGGTCACCCTGGTCTCTATCGCAATCGCAGGGCGTATGATTCCGATTGGCACCACAACAGCTACAGATTCCCTTACAGTCCTCCTTGCACAGCACCCGCATCGGCCAATGGATCAGAAGCTCATTTTGTGCCAACACATCGGGATTTAATTGCTCGCCTTCTATGAAATTCGTCTCCTCCAGCTGTCTCTCTCTCTCTTCTTCTGTCAGCTTCATATCTACCTCTCTCTCAAAATCAAGAGAAAAGGGATACTCCACCGGCTCCAGACACCTGGCACATGGAATGGACAAGGTAATCTCTCCCCTGCCTTTTATCGAAAGCATGCGATTCCCTGTGTTGACTACCGTAAGTTCAAGAGGCGTCTTCCGCACCAGCGGAAATCTTCCCATCTGGAATCTCAACTCTTTCATCTCCAGATCTGCCTGGGCAGTCAGCGATTTCCCATCCTGCAATAGCAGTTTTGATAAATCAAGCAACATACCTGTCTCCTAATCACACTCCAACAAG
>CAVJHW010000094.1:5228-9951 GCA_963649395.1 Coriobacteriaceae bacterium
CAAGTATACCCAGCAGAGGGGGATTTGTCAAGAATATATTTCAAAAGTGCTTCTTATTATTTCAGCAATGCCACCGTCTCACGGCAGATAGCCAATTCCTCATTGGTAGGAATGACGCAAACTGCCACCTTGGAATCCTCGGTGGAGATCTTCATATTGCTGCCCCGCAGCTGGTTCTTCTCCTTATCCAGGGTGATCCCCAGATATCCCAGGTTGTCTACCACTGCTTCCCGAACGATGGGGGCATTCTCTCCGATTCCAGCCGTAAATGCAATGGCATCTACCCCATTCATGGCTGCTACATAGGATCCGATGGTCTTCACTACGTGATAAGAAAATACCTCCAATGCCTCTGCCGCATATTCATTGCCATGCTCGGAAGCATCCTCCAGATCACGGAAGTCGCTGGACAGGCCTTTGGATAAGCCATATACGCCGGACTTCTTGTTCAGGACGTTCATCACGCCTGCCATGTCAAGATTCTCCTTCTTGGCAATGAATTCGATAATGGCCGGATCAATGTCTCCGGATCGGGTTCCCATAACCAGGCCCTCCAGAGGGGTCAGACCCATGCTGGTATCCACGCATTTGCCATTTACAACGGCAGATACAGAAGCGCCGTTGCCCAGATGGCAGATCACCATCTTGGAATTGTTCAGATCCAGTCCCAGGAATCTGGCCATTTCCTTGGATACATAGCTGTGAGAGGTTCCATGGAAGCCATATCTTCTCACCTTGTACTTCTCATAATATTCATAGGGCAGGCCATAGAGATAAGCCTTGGGAGGCATAGTCTGATGAAAGGCGGTATCAAACACTCCCACCATGGGAACCCCCGGCATAAGCTCCTTGCATACATTGATCCCGATCAGGTTGGCAGGATTGTGCAGGGGAGCCAGCTCGGTACACTCCTGCAGAGCCTCGATCATGCTGTCATCCACAAGGGCAGAGCAGGCAAACTTCTCGCCTCCATGTACCACACGATGGCCGATGGCATCGATCTCGCTTAGGCTCTTGATAGCTCCGGTCTTGTCATTCATCAGGGCATCCAGCACCATCTGAATGGCTTCCTTATGAGTGGGCATAGCCGCCTCTGTAATCTCCTTCTCGCCGCCGGCCTTCTGATAGACCAGTCTGCCGTCAAGGCCGATCCGCTCACACAGGCCTTTGGCCAATACCTCTTCTGTCTGGGAATCTATGAGCTGATACTTCAAAGAAGAGCTTCCACAGTTAATTACTAATACCTTCATTGCTACTTTCCTCCATGGACATTTATTGTGCAGCGCACTGTACGGCAGTGATAGCTACGGTTCCTACGATATCATCGGCGGAACATCCTCTGGACAGGTCGTTGACAGGAGCCGCAATGCCCTGGGTAACAGGCCCATAGGCCTCTGCCTTGCCAAGTCTCTGCACCAGCTTATAGCCGATATTACCCGCATCCAGATCCGGGAAGATCAATACGTTGGCGTGACCTGCCACATGGCTGCCAGGTGCCTTGGAAGCGGCGATCTCGGGAACAATGGCTGCATCCAGCTGTAGCTCTCCGTCCAGCTCCAGATCCGGATATTCTTCATGGGCAATCTTCACGGCCTCCACTACCTTATCTACATCTGCATGCTTGGCACTGCCCTTGGAGGAATGGGAAAGCATGGCAACCTTGGGCTCCTTCTGTACCAGGAGGCGGAAGGTTTCAGCGGAGGATCCAGCGATGGCTGACAACTCCTCAGAGCTGGGATTCTGATTCAGACCGCAGTCGGCGAAGACGAATACGCCCTCTTCCCCATATTCACAATCCGGTACAACCATCAGGAAGAAAGCGGATACCAGCTTGGTGCCCGGCTTTGTCTTCAGAATCTGCAGACAGGGTCTTAAGGTATCTGCGGAGGAATGACAAGCACCGGAAACCATTCCGTCTGCGTCCCCCATCTTCACCATCATACAGCCATAGTAGGGATAATCATGAAGAAGGATCTCCCTTGCCTTCTCCGGAGTCATGCCCTTCTTAGCACGAAGCTCTACGAACTTGTCAATGTAGGCCTGGGTTCTGTCGGAGGTAGCCGGATCCACGATAGTAGCTCCGGAAATATCCAGCCCCTCACTTCCCTTCTTCACTGCTTCCTGACTGCCAATAATGATAAGGTTAGCAATTCCCTCTTTTAATACCTTCTCCGCCGCCAGGTAGGTCCTTCTGTCCTCACTCTCCGGAAGTACGATTGTCTTCTTGTTGGCCCTTGCCCTGGCCTTGATTGTTTCAATGAATCCCATTTCTCTCTGATTGACTCCTTTCGATTCGATATCACTTTTTCACAACAGCATCTAAGTTGTTGCCACTAACCAGATTATAGCCTCTTTATGGGGGGGCTACAAGAAAAGTTAATTTTTTAACACCGGTTTTCTGTACTTTTTGCAGTACAATCTGGGCATTTAACCATAACCCTTGTGAAATATGCCAAAACCCCTATTGCCAATTTGTCCTTCTTCACCTATACTGTAGGCATGAAGATTGCAGCGATCATTACAGAATATAATCCTCTGCATGCAGGACACGCCTACCAGCTGGAAGAGGTACGTCGGCGTTCTGGTGCAGATTATATCATCGTCCTTATGAGCGGGGATTATGTCCAGCGGGGATGTCCCGCCATTTTTGACAAGTTTCTGCGGGCGGAAATGGCCCTGCTGTGCGGTGCGGATCTTGTGCTGGAGCTGCCCTGTGCCTGTGCTACAGCCAGCGCTCCCCGTTTTGCCCAGGGGGCGGTGGCTCTTTTGCAGGGACTGGGCGTGGTAGATCAGCTTTGGTTTGGAAGTGAAGCCGGTCAGATGGAGCCCTTTCTGGCTCTGGCTGACCTCCTGTCTCGGGAGCCCGCCTGCTACCGTCATCCCTTACAAGCAGCCTTGCGCAGTGGACACTCCTTTCCCAAAGCCCGCATGTTGGCACTTACCGCCTGCTTTTCCGAATGGAGACTTCCCTTTGCCACAGAGGGTGATCTGAAAGCCTTTCTTGCTGCCCCCAACAATATATTGGGATTGGCTTATTGTCAGGCTCTTTTGCAAGCCCGCAGCAGCATTCAGCCCCGGACCATGCGCAGAATCGGCAGCGGATATCACTCCTTTGCCCTCTCGAAAACCTACAGCTCTGCCACGGCCATTCGACAATTCCTGCTGGATCAGAAGCCTGGGGCTATTCAAGACCAAGTTCCAGCCAGGGTCTACCCCCTGATCCAGAGAGCCTGTCAGGCAAACAGCTGTCTGCAAGAGGATGACTTTTCCCTTCCTCTGCGCTATCAGCTGCTAAGGGAGACCGAGTCCTCCCTCTGTCAATATCTGGACCTACCCCTGGATCTGGCGCATCGAATTCTGCGGCTGCAGAATCAATATGCCTCTTTTTCCCAATTTTCCCTGCTCTTGAAGACCCGCAATGATACCCTGACCCACATTCAGCGGGCCCTGCTTCATATTCTTCTGGGGATTACCCCCCAGGATGCGGCGGCTGCTTGCGCCCCCGCCTTTGCTCGAATCTTGGGATTGAGAACCTGTCCTCCCCTCTTATCTGCCATAAAAAAAGAAGGCAGTCTGCCCCTGGTATCAAAACCTGGCAATCTGCCTCCTGGCTGTTATGAAAGAGACCTCTTCGCCTCCCATCTCTATGAGAGCCTGAAGGCCTGGAAGAGCCAGCAGCCCTTTGTCCATGAATATTCCCGCCCCCTGCCCATCCTGCAGTCTTGATGGCAGATACAGCAGGGGGAGTGGGATCCTCCGACTTAGTTCTTGCGGCCTGCCCCGGCGGGACCTGCCTGTCACAGAAGGCGCCGGAGAAAAGCAGGATCCTCCCGCCTAGTTCTTGAAGCTGTGGATAGGAGCCGGAATCCTTCCGCCCCGGTTCACGAAGGCTTCGCAGGAGAAGGAATTGACCGGCATAATCGGGGCATAACCCAGCAGGCCGCCGAACTCTACTGTCTCCCCTACTCCCTTGCCGATCACCGGAATCAGGCGGACAGCAGTAGTCTTTTGATTGACCATGCCAATGGCCATCTCATCAGCGATAATGCCGGAGATCGTGGCAGTCTTGGTATCTCCCGGAATAGCAATCATATCCAGGCCCACAGAGCAGACACAGGTCATAGCCTCCAGCTTTTCCAGGCTCAAAGCCCCCTTGTTCACCGCATCGATCATTCCCTGATCCTCGCTGACCGGGATAAAAGCGCCGCTTAAGCCCCCTACATAGGAGGAAGCCATAACGCCTCCCTTTTTCACCTGATCGTTGAGGAGAGCCAGAGCAGCCGTTGTTCCCGGAGCTCCTGCGGCCTCCAGGCCGATCTCCTCCAGGATCTGCGCTACAGAATCTCCCACGGCAGGAGTAGGGGCCAGGGAGAGATCCACAATACCAAAGGGAACATCCAGCCTTCTGGAAGCCTCTCGAGCCACCAGCTGCCCCACCCGGGTTACCTTGAAGGCAGTCTTCTTAATGGTCTCACACAGAACCTCAAAGCTTTCCCCCCGAACCTTTTCCAGCGCATGCTTCACGACGCCGGGGCCGGAAACCCCCACATTGATGATGGCATCTGCCTCAGTCACCCCATGGAAGGCACCTGCCATGAAGGGATTATCATCCGGCGCATTGCAAAAGATCACCAGCTTGGCACAGCCCAGACAGCTGTTATCTTTGGTGCTCTCCGCCGTCATTTTCACAATCTCCCCCATGAGCTTGACCGCATCCATATTG
>CAVJHW010000095.1:0-9847 GCA_963649395.1 Coriobacteriaceae bacterium
TCCCCCACCGACATGCGAGCATGTCGTGGGCTCAGGCTTTTGACACTGTAACCAAAATTATGGGAGATTAACATATGAGCAAAAAGGAATTTATAGAAAAACTCAAGGCGAATCATATTGATCCTGAAAATGTGTGTTTTGACGATGCGCTCAAGGACGATGTGTTCTGTGTTAGGAATAATTATAGCATCTATGAGGTGTTTTATCGAGAAAGGGGAGCGGAATACAATTTGAAACGTTTTTCAACATTGTCACAGGCCCTGGAATATCTTTATAATAGGCTTATTGAAATAACTCCGAGCTCTCTGTAGCTGGAAAGCTTGGAGTAAAAGCTGGAAGGATGCACACAGACGTTAACACAGATGGGAAGTCTCGCAAAAAGCCAGGACGGTCGGCAATAGATGTTGCATCGAAGAAAAAAAGGTATTATAATGAGAGGACAGTTCAGAAAAGGAGGAACAGTCCGATGGCAAAGATTAGCAAGAGCATGACGATCGGTGAGCTGCTTCAGGTGGATAGCAATATCGCCCCCATCCTGATGAGAGCCGGGATGCATTGTCTGGGATGCCCGTCAGCCCAGGGTGAGTCTCTGGAAGAGGCTGCTATGGTGCATGGCTTGAATGCAGATATGCTGGAGGCACAGATCAACGATTATTTGGGAACCAAATAAACCCCCATGCTGCACGTTGTTCCGCACCACCACGTATAAAAGCCGTATTCCCCTGGGGCAGACCCGGAAGGAATACGGCTTTCATTTGTGGCGGCGATTGTGCAAGCCCCTGTCAAAGGGCAAAGGGCAGCCTGTCCGTGTCAGACCCTCTTGCAGCGAAACCAATATTTATATAAGTAGGAAAAACCCAGGGATTCGTAGAGACGGATGGCCGATGGGTTGTCTGCTACCACCTGGAGGTAGGCCTGCTGGGCTCCCATTTGGCTGCCTTTCTTCAAGATGGTTTTGCAGATGGCGCTGGCATAGTGTCTGCGCCGATAGTCAGGATGCACGTGGATGGCATAGACGCCGACAAAGTCCCGATCCAGAATGCCCAGACCGGTGGCCACAATATGGCCTCCGTCATGAATGCAGGCACAGATCGTCTCCTTGGGAATGGCACGGTACATGGAGGGAACGACCTGACGATGCATCACATTGGTGGTGCCCTTCAGGGCAAATAAGGCATCTATCCAGGAGACCGGAATAATGGCACTGGTTTCTACCGAAATCCGTCTTTCCTTCCCGGGAGCAGAGCATCCGGTGAAGTCGGGAAACTCGGAAGAATCGGAGGACTCGAACCCATCGAAAGAACCGGAAGGAAGGGCTGGGAGGGCCTTGGTCATCACGTGGGTGACATGCTCTGTGAGGTAGCCTCTATTCTCCAGGAAAGTATCAAATTCCGGCTCTATCAGGGGAGAAATCTTGAAAATGGCGGGAGTTCCCCAGCGCTTGTAGATATCCTCGCAATAAGCGACCTTCTCAGGAATTTCAATAGAAGAAGGTCCAATCTGTTCCACGCTGTTGGTTCGATGGGTATAAAAATAGGAAAATCGCAAGAGCCAGCCGTCATAGATCTGGATCTGATGGGAGGGCCATGCGTTCAGGGAAAGGTCTTCGATGGTTTTAATGATAGCTTGCACAAAAATCCTCTTTTCTGTAAGTACACTCGTGTGCTGACGCCAGGCCAGGCGAATATGCCGCTTCGACGAAATGCGGAACTTTCAGGAGCCGGGCTCTGAACAGTCACCCTATTATAATACAAGATGCAAAAACGGGCAAGCCAGTATCAACAATCCGGGCTATCGCCCTACTTGCAGATACCGGCTTGCCCGTCCGATATCCACAAGCTGTGGTATGCCCCCAAGGGGACTAGCGTTGCGTCGCGAGCATCCCACAGCTTGTGTCTGCCGTCCGGGGCTTTCAAAGTAAGTGTTGACAAACGGAAATAGATGGATTATGATAGCACGTAGTAAAACCTGATAGAGGCTGCGGATGAGATGAGTACCCTATAGTATGGAACGGCAAAGGGCTGTGGGGGGAAGGTGATTCCGCCGAAGTTCTTATATTGTTGCCGCGATATAGGGGCTGGGGCTGCATTGAAGAAGTGCAGTACTGTCACATCCAGCATGTGGAGAGCTATCGAAGGCATTTCATTTACCAAGTAATCAAAAGCCTGCGAAGTCGCTGGACATCGCAGGCTTTTCCTGTTTTCAGACCTGGGGCAGACAGCTGGGGAGCCACAGGATCCTGAAGGAATGTATGAGGAGGCATTAAGATGAAAAAGAAGATTGTATCAGTGATTTTAGCAGCAGCTCTTTGCGGAACCTGTTTGGCAGGCTGCGGAGGAAGCAGCAAGGCCACCGGCTCGTCAAGCGCAGAGAGTGCAAGCTCGGCGGACAAGGGAAGCAGCGAAAGTACGGGGAAGGTGGATATTAAGGATGCCACCTGTTTGGCAGACCTGAAGGGGGATAAGATCGCAGCCCAGGCCGGTACCTTCCATGCGGATGCGGTGGAACAGATTGAGGATGTGCAATCTTCTACCTATCCGGAGTTCGCAGACCTGCTGACCGCCTTGAAGAGTGGGGCCATTGACGGTTATGTGGCTGAGGAGCCCACTGCCCTGTCTGTATGCGGCTCGGATGATAGCCTGACCTATATCCCTTTGAAGAATAATGATACCGGATTTACCGCAACGGCCGCGGATGTGGGTGTTGCCATCGGTCTGAAGACCGGCTCTGAGCTTAGAGACCAGATGAACGAGATTCTGGGTGAGATCACAGAGGACCAGAAGGAAGAGCTGATGGAACAGATCGTTACCTTGGCTTCCGGCGGAAGCGTGGATGAGTTTGCCGTAAGCTGCGAGGCACCGGCTACCACCACAGGAACCTTGAAGGTTGGTATGGAATGTGCTTATGAGCCCTACAACTGGACCGATACGGAGGGAACCTCTCTGGGCGCCGTTCCCATCAGCGGAGAGGGCAAGGAGGGTCTCTATGCCAACGGCTATGACGTGCAGATCGCTCAATATGTGGCCAACAAGATGGGGCTGAAGCTGGAGATCTATGCTATGGAGTGGGATTCCCTTCTTCCGGCTCTGGAATCCGGCGTGATTGATGCCATTGTGGCAGGTATGAGTCCCACGGCAGAGAGAGAGGAAGAGATCGACTTTACCGATACCTATTATGAGTCAAATCTGGTAATTATCATCCAGAAATAAGGGTTCCTATCGGCCTGACCGCCGGATCGCCGTCCGGGGATGGTCCTTTGGGGCTTTCCAAGCCATAGCCTAAGGGGGTTTCTATGAGTTTTTTCAATGATGTGCTGAATATTTTTGCAAAGTATTATCCCCAGCTGCTGGCAGGAGTGGGCAATACCATGCTCATCGCCCTGACCGGCACGGTGGTGGGCCTTTTGGTGGGCTTGTTGACGGGAGTTGTCCGCACAGCCCCCTATTCCAGAAATGCTTTTCTTCGGACCTTACATAAGATGATCAATGTGATTATCGCCATCTATGTAGAGATTTTCCGCGGTACTCCCATGATGGTGCAGTCTATGGTTATTTATTGGGGGTATGCCTTTGCTACCAATGGCAGCACCCTGCCCTTGATTCCTTCCGGTATCCTGATCGTATCCATCAACACCGGTGCCTACATGGCGGAGATTGTCCGGGGTGGCATCATTTCCATCGACAAAGGACAGTTTGAGGGAGCCATGTCCATCGGCATGACCCACTCCCAAACTATGCTCAAGGTGGTGATTCCCCAGGTTATGCGGAATATCCTGCCTTCTGTCAGCAATGAGTTCGTCATTAATATCAAGGATACCTCTGTATTGAACGTCATCGGAGTGACGGAGCTCTATTATTTTGCGGGAATCATCAAGAGACAGAACTTTCAGACCTTCCAGACCTATCTGGTGATCTGTATTCTGTATTTTATCCTAACCTTTACCATCACTCGTCTGCTGCGCTATGTGGAGAAACGCATGGACGGCAAGGATAATTATACCGTATTCGGCTCTCAGTCCGCTGCAAGTGCCGAAATCCATGTACCCAAGGAGGCTCGCTGATGGAAGAAAAAGTAATTGAGCTGGTTCATCTGCAGAAGCAGTTTGGAGATCATGAGGTTCTCAAAGATATCAATCTCAATGTGGAAAAGGGTCAGGTCTTGAGCATCATCGGAGCCTCCGGTTCCGGCAAGAGCACCATGCTGCGATGCATAAATCTCCTGGAAACTCCCACCACCGGTCAGGTTCTCTACCATGGCAAGGATATCACGGATGACGATTTCAGTATTTCCCGCTATCGCGCCAAGGTGGGAATGGTTTTCCAGAGCTTTAATCTCTTCAATAATATGACGGCATTGAACAATTGTATCACCGGCCAGGTATCGGTATTGAAGAAAAACCGCAAGGAGGCCGAGGAAGTGGCTATGCGCTACCTGCAGAAGGTAGGAATGGAGCCCTATATCAATGCCAAGCCCTCCCAGCTGTCCGGCGGCCAGAAGCAGCGGGTGGCGATCGCCCGGGCCTTGGCCATGGAACCGGAGGTTCTCCTCTTTGATGAGCCCACCAGTGCACTGGATCCCCAGATGGTGGGGGAAGTGCTGCAGGTTATGCGCAATCTGGCGGAGGACGGTCTTACCATGATTGTGGTGACCCACGAAATGGCATTTGCCAGGGATGTATCCACCCAGGTGGTTTTTATGGCAGATGGGGTAATCTGCGAGGAAGGAAAGCCTAAGGATATCTTTGAGAATCCGACCAATCCCAGGACGAGGGAATTCCTGTCCCGTTTCCTATCCAAATAAACCTCCATGCCGGACGCCGTCCGGTCCCGCCACGCAGGAGAGTCAGCTTCCGAGATGCCTTACATTTTGGCAATGTGGCCCGTCCGCCCGCCATGCTTTTGACGATGGTTCCCCTTTTTTGCCCCTTTTTGTCGCCTTGCATAATCGGATAAAAGGGAGTATAATGGCAAAGAATGATGTCGCTTATAGCAATGATTGCAATAAGGCTACCACAATCCCAAGGGCTTTAGACAATGGGTCATTCACGTAGGATGAAAGCATATAAGGAGAATAGTAAGGCATGGCCAAGGTATTAAAGATAATTGTTAATCTGATATTGGTGCTCTTTATTTTGACAGGCGCGGCATTGCTGGTGCCGCCCCTGGTGGGAGTTACTACCGCTGTGGCAGAGGGGAATATGGTTACAAATCTGCAGACAGGGTCTGTTGTATATGCCTGGAGGACTTCCCTGACGGAATTGAAGTCCGGTAATAAGATCCTTCAGACGGAGAGCGATTCTGTTTATGTATATGAAGTGGCAGGAGTGAATACCACGGATAATACAGTGACCGTAACTGCTTCCGGAGATTCCCAGACCCAGGAGCTTTCCCTGGGGAGAACCGCTCAGAAGGTAGTGCTTACCCTTCCTCTCATCGGATACATGTCCATTGCCATGCAGACCATGGAAGGACGGATTATTCTGGGACTTGTGGCTCTGTTACTGATTGTTCTTTTCGTCCTGACAGAGGTCTGGTGCAGGAGGCGTGAGGACGAAGAGGATGAGACGGAGGAGGCCAGCGAGGAAGAGGACGATCAATATTTCAAGACCCTGGCAGAACATCAGCGAACCTCCGATTTTCCCGGTAAGGCAGGCTCTCAGCCGGTTCGGACTGCTTCCGCATCGGCAAATGAATCTTCTGTGTCTGGTGACACTCGGATCTTCCCAGGGACATCTTCTTCCCAGGGGAAGGAATCCGCAGATGATTTTGCAAAGGATTTCGCGAGAGATGCTGCGGAAGAACCGATAGAAGAGCTTACAGAAGAGATTGGCGAAGCTTTCATAGAAGATTTTCCGGAAGACAGGACAGGAGATTCTGCAGAAGATCTAGGTGAGAAGCTCAGGAACCAGCTGGCAGAAGAGCTGGCAGGCAATTCTGCGGAGACTCCTTCGGCTGACAGGTCAGCCAGTGCGAAGACTGCGGAAAGTGAAGCTGAGGTCTTCATCAAGAATATTTCTGGCTCCGGCAGCCAGGAGAGTTCTCGGGGCCAGGCTGGCGGGAGTCCGTCAGCGGCAGAGACGGAGCAGGCACCGGATACGAGGATGGCAGCCTCCCGGGATATCAAGACCGATACCATCCCGGATGTCCAGGCAGCTTTGGAGGCGGCTCTGGAACAGCAGCAGATCCGAACCCATGAAGCGGCACCGGTTCAGGAAGTCCCCCAGGAGGAGACGGAACCCCTGCCCATGGAAGAACTGGAGCTGGCTATGCCGGTGAAGACGGTGGAGGAGTATCTGCAGGAGGCTTATGCGGCCGGGGAGGATCCGGTTGTCTCAGAGGATAAGACCACAGGGGTTAATTTTGTAGATTTTTCAGAATGTCTGTAAAGGAATGGTCCGGGTGCTGGCGCATCCGGGCCATTCTTGCTAGTGCACACACCCCAAACCATTTTTGAAAAAAACTCTTGCATTTTCCGGAGAATGCCTTTATAATGATTCATGTTGTGACATTGATAGCTGTGAAGCGTGAGGTTGCTGCCCTAAGTGGCAGGTTTTCCGTGGAGCGAATGTCAAGTTAAGAAACTGGCGACAAGTCACTGTACAATTGCAAAATGTCCACCTGGATGTGGAGACAACGTGTGAAAGTCTATGACACACACGGGGATGTGTACAGTCACCGCTTGTCGTACTCGTAAAGTGCGAAAAGGAGGCGACTTTTTTTATGGCAAGTCAAGTAATGAGAATCACCCTGAAAGCGTATGATCATCAATTAGTAGATGCATCCGCAAAGAAAATCATCGACACGGTGAAGAAGAATGGTGCAACAGTGAGCGGACCGGTACCTCTGCCCACCAAGAAGGAGGTAGTGACCATCCTGCGGGCGGTACATAAGTATAAGGATTCCCGGGAGCAGTTCGAGCAGAGAACCCACAAGAGACTGATCGACATCATCACCCCCACCCAGAAGACCGTGGATGCCCTCTCCAGACTGGAGATGCCGGCAGGTGTTTACATCGACATCAAGATGAAGAACAAGTAATTGTATGCAATCAGTTATCAGTTAATTGATATAGAAGAAAAGCATTCATATCTGTTAACTAGAATGAGCTCCCGCAAGGGCGCTCCGCTGTAGAAAAACAGGAGGTAAGAAGAATGAAGAAGGCTATTTTGGCTACAAAAGTTGGGATGACCCAGATTTTCAATGAAGATGGCGTCCTGACTCCGGTGACTGTACTGCAGGCCGGTCCCTGTGTCGTAACTCAGGTGAAGACAGCAGAGAATGACGGTTACAGTGCGGTACAGGTAGGATATGGTGATATCCGTGAGAAGCTGGTGAACAAGCCAAGAAAAGGACAGTTTGACAAGGCAGAGGTTTCCTACAAGAGATTCCTGAAGGAATTCAAGTTCGAGGATGCCGAGAATTATGAAGTAAAGCAGGAGATCAAGGCAGATATCTTCGCTGCAGGCGACAAGGTAGATGCAACTGCTATCAGCAAGGGTAAGGGATTCCAGGGCGCCATCAAGAGACATGGCCAGTCCAGAGGACCTATGGCCCACGGCTCCAAGTATCACCGCCATGCTGGATCCAACGGCGCATGCTCCGATCCCAGCAAGGTATTCAAGGGAAAGAAGATGCCCGGACATATGGGACATGTAAAGGTAACCGTACAGAACCTGGAAGTAGTACGTGTAGATGCGGAGAACAATCTGCTGCTGGTAAAAGGTTCCGTACCTGGTCCGAGAAAATCCCTGGTAACGATCAAAGAAACCGTGAAGACGGTTCAGTAACCTTTTAACCGGAAAGGAGGAACATACAGATGGCAAGCGTATCTGTTTATAATATGGAAGGCAATGAAGTTGGAACCATGGAGCTTTCCGATGCCGTGTTTGGCGTAGAGATCAAAGAAAACCTGGTTCATCAGGCCGTTGTGCTTCAGCTGGCCAATAAGCGTCAGGGAACCCAGAAGGCAAAGACCCGTTCCGAAGTAAGCGGCGGCGGAAGAAAGCCCTGGAGACAGAAGGGGACCGGACATGCCCGTCAGGGTTCTACCAGAGCACCCCAATGGACCGGCGGTGGCGTAGTATTTGCACCCGTTCCCAGAGATTACTCCTTCAAGATGAATAAGAAGGAGAAGAGATTGGCTTTGAAGTCCGCTTTGACTTCCAAAGTACAGGAGAATAAGTTCCTGGTGCTGGATGAGCTGAAGCTGGGTGAGATCAAGACCAAGGAAATGAAGAAGGTTCTTGATAATCTGAAGGTAGAGAAGGCTTTGGTGGTAGTGGATGACGCCTGTGAGAACGTGGTTCTGTCTGCCCGGAATATCCCCGGAGTACAGACTGCCAATGTCAACAGCATCAATGTATATGACCTTTTGAAATACAACACCGTGATTGCCAGCAAGAGCTGCGTGGCATCCATCGAGGAGGTGTACGCATAATGGCTAATATTCAATATTATGATGTAATCCAGAAGCCCCTTGTGACTGAGAAGAGCATGAATGCCATGGGAGAGAAGAAATACACCTTCCTGGTACATCCGGAAGCTAACAAGACTCAGATCAAGGATGCCGTTGAGAAGATGTTCGATGGTGTGAAGGTGAAGGAAGTGAATACCATGAACCGCAAGGGCAAGAAAAGACGCAGGGGTGTCATCGTAGGCATGACAGCCAAGACCAAGAAGGCCGTGGTAGCCCTGACCGAGGACAGCAAGGATATCGAGATCTTCCAGGGACTGTAATCGGAAGAAGCGCATAGAGCGCAGCATATATGCGGAGACGCATGAGAACAAACATCGACGCACCCGCCCAGGCCCAGCCCGGCAGGTGCATGCATGAAAGGAGATACCGTAATGGGAATCAAAACATATAACCCATATACACCTTCCAGAAGACATATGACCGGATCTGATTATTCCGAGATTACCAAGACTACACCGGAAAAATCACTGGTTGTTTCTCTGAAGAAGAATGCTGGCCGTAATAATCAGGGCAAGATCACAGTAAGACATCACGGCGGCGGCAGCAGAAGAAAATACAGACTCGTTGACTTCAAGAGACGCAAGGATGATATCCCCGCTTTTGTAAAGGCCATCGAGTATGATCCCAACAGAACAGCTAATATCGCCCTGATCTGCTATGCAGACGGTGAGAAGGCATATATCCTGGCACCGGAAGGCTTGAAGGTAGGCATGAAGATTATGAACGGCTCCAACGCAGAAGTGCGTCCGGGCAACTGCCTCCCCCTGGCTGATATCCCGGTTGGTACCTTGATCCATAATATCGAGCTGCATCCCGGCAAGGGCGGACAGCTGGTTCGTTCCGCAGGAAATGGGGCACAGCTGATGGCAAAGGAAGGAAAGTATGCTACCTTACGTCTTCCCTCCGGCGAGATGAGAATGGTTCCTCTGGTTTGCCGTGCTTCTATCGGCAATGTTGGCAATGGCGAGCACAGCCTGATCAATATCGGTAAGGCTGGAAGAAAACGTCACATGGGCATTCGTCCTACGGTTCGCGGTTCTGTCATGAACCCCAATGACCATCCCCATGGTGGTGGTGAGGGACGCGCTCCCATCGGTCGTCCCGGTCCTTGCACTCCCTGGGGCAAGCCTGCTATGGGTCTGAAGACCAGGAAGAAGAACAAGCAGTCCAACAAGTTGATCGTACGCAGAAGAGACGGTAAAACATTATCAAAATAAGGAGGAAGAGAAACGATGGCTCGTTCACTGAAAAAAGGTCCCTTTGCGGATGCTAGTCTGTTAAAGAAAGTTGATGCTGCCAACGCATCTGGTGATAAGAAAGTTATTAAGACCTGGTCACGTCGTTCTACCATCTTCCCGTCATTCGTGGGACA
>CAVJHW010000096.1:0-8861 GCA_963649395.1 Coriobacteriaceae bacterium
ATATTGGGGATGCCGTAGCGCAGGAGGCCGCCGATGCGATCCCGTCTCTCATATACGGTAACCTTATGGCCTCTTTTGTTCAGCATTTGGGCCGCTGCCAGTCCGGAGGGGCCGCTGCCCACAATGGCAACGCTTTTTCCGGTTCTTACAGCCGGTGGATTGGGCTGGATCAAGCCGGTTTCCCAAGCATTTTCTATGATAGCTCGCTCATTTTCCTTGGTAGCTACCGGGTGACCGTTCAGATTGCAGGTACATGCGGCTTCACATAGAGCCGGACATACCCGGGAAGTGAATTCCGGGAAGCAGTTGGTCTTGGATAGGCGCATATAGGCCTGTTTCCAGTTGCCCAGGTAAACCAGATCATTCCATTCCGGGCACAGGTTGTTCAGGGGGCAGCCGCTGGCCATACCGGCGATCATTCGGCCTGCTTGGCAGAAGGGAACCCCGCAGGACATACAGCGAGCGCCCTGCAGCTTCTGTTTTTCCTTGGACAGGGGGGTGTGAAATTCATGGAAATCCTTGATTCGTTCCAGCGGCGGTCTGCACTCGCTGTCTTGCCGTTCATAATCTAAAAATCCAGTGGGTTTTCCCATTTTCTCTTCCCTCCTACTTCCGCAGGCTTTCATAGAAAGCCTCTATCTGCGCCTGCTCACTGCTTAAGCCCTTCTCCTCCATCTGGGCAGCCAGCGCCAGCATGCGTTTGTAATCATTGGGTATGATCTTCTTGAACTTAGGCAGATATTCCTCAAAATGCGCCAGAACCTCCTGCCCCTTCTGGGAGCCTGTAGCCTCTACATGCTTTTGAATCATATCCTTCAGTTCCTGCTTATCATACTTATTCTCCACCTTGTCGATCTCTACCATTTCCTTGTTCAGGTTCCGATAGAGATTGTTCTTCTCATCCAGAACATAGGCGATACCGCCGCTCATACCGGCAGCAAAGTTCTTCTCGGTCTTGCCCAGGATAACCACCCGGCCGCCGGTCATATACTCACAGCCATGCTCTCCTACGCCTTCTACCACGGCATAGGCCCCGGAATTGCGGACACAGAAGCGCTCTCCCGCTACCCCGTTGATATAGGCTTCTCCGCTGGTGGCCCCATAGAAGGCCACATTGCCTACAATGACATTTTCATCGGCCTTGAGAGGAGAATTCTTGGGCAGCTTCACAATGATCTTGCCTCCAGACAAGCCCTTGCCCAGATAGTCGTTGGAATCTCCCGTCAGCTCTAAGGTCAAGCCCTTGGGAATAAAGGCACCAAAGCTCTGACCGCCGGAACCCTGGCATTCCACTACATAGGTGTCATCCGCCAGAGTAGAATCCCCGCATCTTCTGGTAATCTCCGCCCCCAGGATAGTTCCCAGGGTCCGGTCTGTATTCTTGACAGCTACGGAGATTTTCTTGGCCTCCTTCTTCTCTATGGCAGGCAGAAGCTCCTTGAGGAGGACTCTCTCATCCAGGGTCTTTTCCAACTCAAAGTTGTAGGCCGCCTCCGGCTGGAAGGTTACCTTGCTGTCGCTGTTGGCATAGGGATTGCGGAGGATCTCATCCAGCTTTACCCGCTGGGCTTTTTCTGTGGACACATGGTCTTTTTTCTTGATCAAATCGCTGCGGCCTACCATCTCATCTATGGTACGGAAGCCCAGCTTAGCCATGTATTCCCGCATTTCTTCGGCGATAAAGCGCATGAAATTCATCACATATTCCGGCTTGCCCCGGAATCTCTTACGTAGCTCCGGATTCTGGGTTGCCACTCCTACGGGGCAGGTATCCAGGTTGCAAACCCGCATCATCACACAGCCCATGGTCACCAGGGGAGCTGTGGCAAAGCCATATTCCTCGGCTCCCAAAAGGGCGGCAAAGATCACATCCCGACCGCTCATGAGTTTGCCGTCGGTCTCGATCATCACCCGATTTCTCAGCCCATTCATGATCAGGGTTTGATGGGTCTCAGCCAATCCCAGTTCCCAGGGCAGTCCTGCATTGTGAATGGAGCTTCTGGGGGCTGCCCCGGTTCCCCCATCATATCCTGAGATCAGGATAACCTGGGCACCGGCCTTGGCCACACCGGCGGCTACCGTTCCCACCCCTGCCTCGGATACCAGCTTAACCGAGATCCGGGCGTTGACATTGGAATTCTTCAAATCATAGATGAGCTGGGCCAAATCTTCTATAGAATAGATATCATGATGGGGCGGCGGGGAGATCAGGGATACTCCCGGGGTGGAATGCCTGGTCTTGGCAATCCAGGGATAGACCTTGCCGGCGGGAAGATGTCCCCCTTCTCCTGGCTTCGCTCCCTGCGCCATCTTTATCTGGATTTCCTGGGCACTGACCAGATATTTGCTGGTGACACCAAATCGGCCGGAGGCCACCTGCTTGATAGCCGAGCACCGTTCCGGGGAAGCCAGACGGTCATCGCTTTCGCCTCCCTCACCGGTATTGGACTTGCCATGCAGACGATTCATGGCGATGGCCAGGGTTTCATGGGCCTCCTGGGAAATAGAGCCATAGGACATGGCACCGGTTTTGAAGCGCTTTACAATAGAATCTACGCTCTCTACCTCTTCCAGGGGAACTCCCTCCTCCGGATACTTGAAGTCCATCAGACTCCTAAGATAACCGGACTCCTCCTGATCCACCAGATGAGTATATTCCTTAAACATCTGATAATCCCCTCTGCGGGTGGATTCCTGCAGAAGATGGATGGTTTCCGGATTATATCTGTGCTCCTCCCCCTGACTCTTGCTCTTATGACGTCCGATGCTGTCCAAGGTCAGATCACAGCCCAGGCCCAGAGGATCGAAGGCCTTGGAATGCATCTCGTCCACATCCTTGGCAATATCCTCCAGAGTGATTCCATCAATCCGATTGACCGTATTGGTGAAGTACTTATCGATTACCTCCTTGGAAATACCGATAGCTTCGAAGATCTGGGAGCCCTGGTAGGACTGGATGGTGGAAATACCCATCTTGGAAGCAATCTTTACGATGCCGCTTAATACGGCATGGGTATAATCGTCCACAGCAGCATAATAATCCTTATTGACCATCTCATTTTCGATCAGCTCGTGGATGGTATCCAAGGCCAGATAGGGATTGACAGCACTGGCGCCATAGCCCAGGAGGGTGGCAAAGTGGTGCACCTCTCGCGGCTCCCCGGATTCCACGATGATAGCCAGGGAGGTCCTTCTCTTGGTCTTCACCAAATGCTGATGGACAGCGGACAAAGCCAAAAGGGAAGGCATGGGCACATGATTTTCATCCACTCCCCGGTCCGACAATACCAGGATATTGGCGCCCTGCCGATAGGCCTTATCCACCTCTACAAAGAGTCGGTCAATGGCCCGATCCAGGGGTGTGCTCTTATAATAAATGATAGGAACCACCACCACCTTGAAGCCTTCTACCTTCATATTCTTAATCTTCAGCATGTCGGTATTGGTCAAAATGGGATCGTTGATCTTCAAAAGCTTGCAATTCTCCGGTCGTTCCATCAGGAGATTGCCCTCCCTGCCCAGATAGACAGAGGTGGAGGTGACGATTTCCTCCCGAATGCAGTCAATGGGAGGATTGGTTACCTGGGCAAATAATTGCTTGAAATAGTTGAACAAGGGCTGGTGCTCCTTGGACAGCACCGGCAGGGGGGTATCGATCCCCATGGCGGAGATACCCTCAGCCCCGTTCAAAGCCATGTTGCGGATGCTGGTGCGGTATTCCTCATAGGTATAACCAAAGGCCTTCTGCAGCCTGGACCGCTCCTCCGGCTGGTATTCCTCCACCTTCAGATTGGGAATCTTGAGGTCGGAGAGATTAACCAGATTGGAATCCAGCCATTCCCCGTAGGGCTGCTTCCAGGCGTATTTCTCCTTGAGTTCGCTGTCCTCAATGAGACGCCCCTGTACCGTATCCACCAAGAGCATTTTGCCGGGATGGAGGCGCTCCTTTTTTACAATATGCTCCGCTGGAATATCCAGGACACCCACCTCAGAGGACAGGATCATATATCCGTCATCGGTAATATAATAACGGGAGGGACGCAGGCCATTGCGATCCAGAACCGCTCCCACCTGATCTCCATCGGAGAATACGATAGCCGCCGGTCCGTCCCAGGGCTCCATCATGGTAGCATAATATTGATAGAAATCCCGCTCCTCTAGGGAAATGGTATCATTATTGGCCCAGGGCTCCGGAATAGTGATCATCACTGCCAAGGGCAGATCCATGCCGCTCATCACCAGGAATTCCAGGGTGTTGTCCAGCATGGCAGAATCGGATCCCTGGGCATTGATTACCGGCAGGATCTTGTCCATATCCTCCTGGAGAACCGGAGAGGTCATGGTCTCCTCTCGGGCCAGCATCTTATCTACATTGCCCCGAATGGTATTGATCTCCCCGTTATGCACGATAAAACGGTTGGGATGTGCCCGTTCCCAGCTAGGATTGGTATTGGTGGAAAATCTGGAATGAACGACTGCGATGGCCGATTCATAATCCGGATCCCTTAGATCACAGAAGAAGGTCCGCAGCTGTCCCACCAGGAACATGCCCTTATAGACAAGGGTACGGCTGGAAAGAGAAACCACATAGGTATTGTCATTACTCTGTTCAAAAACCCGGCGAACTACATAGAGCTTACGGTCAAAGTCCAATCCCTTGGCCAGATCCTTCGGCTTCTTGATAAAGGCCTGCATGATGCAGGGCATACATTCTCTGGCCTTATGTCCCAGAACCTCCGGTGCTGTGGGAACCTCTCTCCAGCCCAGGAGTTCCAGTCCCTCCTTCTCTGTGATGATCTCAAACATCTTCTTGGCCTGGTTGCGCTTGAGCTCATTCTGGGGAAAGAAGAACATACCTACCCCGTATTCCCTCTCATTTCCCAAAGAAAAACCGAGGGTCTGACAGGTCTTGGAAAAGAATCGGTGTGATATCTGCAAAAGGATACCAACTCCATCCCCTGTCTTACCCTCGGCGTCTTTGCCGGCTCTATGTTCAAGATTTTCTACAATTTTTAATGCATTCTCTACGGTTCCGTGGGTCTTCAAACCCTTGATATTGACCACTGCACCGATACCGCAATTATCATGCTCGAATTCCTGCCGGTACAGGGCGGGCTGCTCTACCGCAGCACATTGCTCCAGCTGCCTCATACAGTTCTCCCTCTTTCTTTCTGCGTCAGACCAGCAATCCCATCTCGTCCGACATCCTTTATTCATGTTGGCACTACTATAAACCATTTTTCCCTGCCTGTAAAGGGCTTTTTCTAATTTTGTGAAAAACAGTGACAGTTTTCCTAATTATCAAAGGTGAACTGTCACTATTTTCTTTTTTTATTCGGAATCGCCGGTGTGGTGCGGATGACTTTCACCGGGAGTTCCGCATTATTTATCCGCCTGCTTACCCTGGATGGCTGCAGCCACCAGCCCGCGGAAGAGGGGATGGGGGCGGTTGGGGCGGCTCTTGAATTCCGGATGGCCCTGGGTGGCCACGAAGAAGGGATGGTCGGGAAGCTCGATCATCTCCACAATATGACCATCCGGAGACAGGCCGGACAAGGTCATGCCATTATCCTGCAGGGCCTTGCGGAAATCGTTATTCACCTCATAACGGTGTCTGTGACGCTCATGAATGAGGTCCTGACCGTAGAGCTCATAGGCCTTGGTATCCTGTTTCAGCTGGCAGGGATAGGAGCCCAGGCGCAAGGTCCCGCCGATATTCTCCACCCCGTCCTGATCCGGCATCAGGGCGATCACCGGATGCATGGTGTTGGGATTCAGCTCGATACTGTGGGCATCATGGTAACCCACCACATTGCGGGTAAATTCCACGATGGCCAGCTGCATGCCCAGGCAGAGACCCAGGAAGGGCAGCTTGTGTTCTCTCGCATATTGAATGGCTGTAATCTTGCCCTCAATTCCCCTGCTGCCGAAGCCCCCGGGCACCAGAAGTCCATCCACGTCTGACAAAATCTCCGCCACATTGTCCGGATCCACCTTCTCTGAATCGATCCATTTGATATGGACGGTGGCATGACTGGCGATTCCCCCGTGCTTGAGGGCTTCTGCCACACTGAGGTAGGCGTCATGGAGGGAAATATATTTGCCTACCAGGCCAATGGTAACTTCTTTATCCGCATTTCGCAGGGCATGCACCATATCCTTCCAATCGGTCAGATCCGGCTCCGGACAGGGCAGGTGCAGGCAGTCCAGGGCCACCTTAGCCAGATTCTCCTTCTCCATAGCCAGGGGGGCTTCATAGAGATATTCCACATCCAGATTCTGCAGCACATGGGTCATGGGTACATTACAAAACAGAGCAATCTTGTCCCGGATCTCCACTGACAGGGGCTGTTCGGAACGGCAAACCAGGATATCCGGCTGAATTCCCATAGCCTGCAGCTCCTTGACGCTGGATTGGGTAGGCTTGGTCTTCAGCTCGCCGGAGGCCTTGATATAGGGAATCAGGGTTACATGGATCAGGATAGCATTCTCATGACCCACGTCATGCTGGAACTGGCGGATGGACTCCAGGAAGGGCTGGCTCTCGATATCTCCTACGGTCCCTCCTACCTCGATGATGGCAATTCGCTCCTCATCCACCTGCTTGCCCCGGTAGAAACGGCTCTTAATCTCATTGGTAATATGAGGGATAACCTGCACCGTGCCTCCGCCAAAATCTCCATGGCGCTCCTTTTGCAGGACAGACCAGTATATTTTGCCGGTGGTTACATTGGAATTCTTATCCAGACTTTCATCGATAAAACGCTCGTAATGCCCTAAGTCCAGGTCAGTCTCTGTTCCGTCGTCCGTCACAAATACTTCCCCGTGCTGGATAGGATTCATGGTGCCCGGGTCAATATTGATATAGGGATCAAACTTCTGCATGGTTACCTGGTAACCCCTGGCCTTCAACAGCCTGCCCAGGGACGCAGCCGTGATTCCCTTACCAAGACCGGACACAACACCGCCGGTTACAAATACATACTTTACTGACATATGCGCTTCCCTCCTGTTTTTGTGCATAGGAACGTGCTGCCCAAAACGGCACATTCCCAAATAAAACCACATCCACAAATAAGACCCGCTGCCTGACACCTCCTGCTTTCGCAGCCGCTACCGGCATCCGTAATCCAGGTTACCCCTTTCCTCTCTGCCTGTGGATATGGGCTTCCCCTTCCGGCAGACGCAAGGGACAGAACCTTTCTGCCACAACCTGCGTCTGCCTCCGGGACTTTCAAATTATATACCACATCTCCTATGGTTTCAAATGTTTTTTGAAAATCTTAAGTTCCCGCCCTTGTCAGCTTGGGAGAAAGCCTTTATAATGAGGGAAAATATAGAAATACAGAGAAAAACACCTACGGAGGAGAATATAGATCCATGACTACAATCTACGACAGCGGATTACAGGAAGAATGCGGAGTCTTCGGTATTTACGATCTGGACGGAAAGGATGTCGGCAACACTATCTACTACGGCCTGGAGGCCTTGCAGCATCGGGGACAGGAATCCTGCGGCATCGCTGTATCTGACACCAACGGTCCCATGGGAAGGGTAAAGTCCCACAAGGGTCTGGGACTGGTAAATGAGGTATTTAAGTCTTCCAATCTGGAAAAGCTGCAAGGAAATATCGGCATCGGTCATGTTCGATATTCTACCTCAGGTTCCACCAATATTGACAATACCCAGCCTTTGGTTTTGAATTACATCAAGGGTACCTTGGCCTTGGCTCACAATGGCAACCTCATCAATGCCATGGAGCTGCGGGAGCAGATGGAGTTCTCCGGAGCTATCTTCCATACCTCCATTGATTCCGAGGTCATCGCCTGCTGCATTGCCCGGGAGCGGGTGCGGTCCAAAACAGTGGAGGAAGCAGTCCTGAAAGCTTCCACCCAGATCAAAGGTGCTTACGGCCTGGTGGTCATGAGTCCCAGAAAGCTGGTGGGAGTGAGGGATCCCTATGGGCTGAAGCCCCTTTGCATCGGCAAGCGGGACAATGCCTATATCATTGCCTCCGAGAGCTGTGCCATCTCCGCCATAGGCGGACAATTCATCCGGGATGTGGAGCCCGGGGAAATTGTCACCATCAACAAGGATGGGAAAGTCCTCTCCCAATTTCTTCCCCAGAAGCCCCGGCATGCCCATTGTATCTTCGAATATATCTATTTCGCCCGGCTGGACAGCAGGCTGGACCAGGTCAGTGTCTACGAGTCCCGCATTCGGGCAGGAGCCTCCCTGGCCAAGACCTATCCGGTGGATGCCGATCTGGTGGTAGGTGTGCCGGATTCCGGTCTAACCGCAGCCAAGGGATATTCCGAAGCCTCCGGCATTCCCTTCGGCATTGCCTTCCATAAGAACAGTTATATGGGAAGAACCTTTATCAAGCCCAGCCAGAAGGAAAGGGAGAATAGCGTCAAGATTAAGCTGAATGTCCTGGAACCGGTGGTGCGGGGCAAGCGCATCGTCCTGGTGGATGACTCTATCGTCCGGGGAACCACCATGGCCAATATCATCAAGATGATGAAAAGCGCCGGTGCCACGGAGGTTCATGTAAGGATCAGCTCTCCCCCCTTCCTCTATCCCTGCTATTTTGGAACCGATGTGCCCACCAGCAAGCTCCTGATCGCATCCACCCATTCCGCAGAAGAAATCCGAGACCTGATTGGGGCAGATTCCCTGGGCTATCTGCCCATAGAAGAGCTGCAGAATATGGTAGGAGACCTCCCCATCTGCACCGCCTGCTTCACCAACCAATATCCCATGGAAGTACCGGACCAGGAGATACGGGATTTGCTGGAATTCTGAAACCACGCTGTGTAAGAAAGCGTTTTTGACAAAAAAGCATTTGTAGAGGAGGGAGC
>CAVJHW010000096.1:8871-9794 GCA_963649395.1 Coriobacteriaceae bacterium
GGAGGGAGCAGCATGATTTATACAATAGATGAAATCCGGCAAATTATTGCACCAATTGCCGAAAAATACTGCCTTCCGGCCGTTTATCTGTTTGGTTCCTATGCGAGGGGCACAGCAGGAGAAGATAGTGATGTGGACTTATTGATTGACACAAGCGGAACTCAGTTGAAGAGTCTGTTGGCATTGGGAGCACTCTATAATGATTTGGAGGAAGCGTTGGGCAAAAGGATTGACTTGATTACTGTAAACTCCTTGCAACAGCGCTTGCAGCTCCCCAGCGAGCAAGCCTTTCGAGATACCGTATGGAAGGAAAAGGTGAGTCTCTATGATGCAGCCTGATTTGCAACGAATTGCACATATCCGTGATTATTGTATAGAAATTCAGAAGACAATTGCCAGATACGGTGAGAGTTTTGAAACATTTGATTGCGATGCAGACTACCAGCGTTCGGTATCCTTCTCCATTCTGCAAATCGGCGAATTAAGCGGCGGTTTATCACAGGAGTTTCGCAAAGCCACCGCCAATCGTGTTCCATGGGGACCGATGAAGGGCATGCGAAATCTTGTTGCCCACAATTACGGCAATATGAGCCGTGAAATTATTTGGGAAACGGCCAGGACAGATATTCCCGTATTGAAGAACTTCTGCGATGAATTATTAAATAATGGCCAATAATATCTACTCACGACTCCCCTACAGATTACATATTCGCATGGCTGGGGAGACTGCTTATGATTGAACTTTTATTATGGTTTCATCTTCATTAAGCATTTATTCGGGAAATGCGTTGCTGAAAAAATCTTCTTTTTTCAGCAACGACGGAACGTAATCTTCCAACGTGTTCAGAAATTCTTCTATGTAGTTTTGATAATCAATGAATTTTTGTTCTGTATTGATTCCGCCGGTTGTTCCAGCTAGTGCT
>CAVJHW010000097.1:0-9710 GCA_963649395.1 Coriobacteriaceae bacterium
GTTGTGGTCTCAATGGACCTGGCGGGAATCGAACCCGCGTCCGAAAATCTGTCCATTCAGGCATCTCCCATCACAGTCATTCTTTTGTCATTCCCTCTGCCATACGCCGGATGACAGGCTTATGGTTTCAGTAGCTTCATCAGTTCTTTTCTCTCCGCAAAGCTTAGGAGGGAAAGTGCCCCGCATCATTTGATGCCGGTATAACAGGCGCGGGAACCTGTCACCCGACAGCTGCTATCAAGCAGCGAACGCTAATTCTTTATTGTCTGCGTTTAAATTTAATCCCAGGTTGATACGCAGTCCCGGAGCTGCGGATGGCTTCCCAAACTTCAAAATCCCCGTCGAAACCAGTACAAGCCCTTGTTTCTAAATAAAATTTATCACAAGTCCGCCTATGCGTCAAGCCCGTTTCCGCAAGTCAGCAACGATTCCTCTTCTGGCTCTGTCACAAATTAGTGGAAACTCTGCCCATCTTCCGGCTCCTCCCGGCTGAATAGAACTTCCGGCTGCCCCCACTCAATAGAGATTCTTGACCTTGAAATCCCGCTCTGCCTCCCGCCTTTGATCCTTCTTGGCGATGTCCTGGCGCTTGTCATAGAGCTTCTTGCCCTTAGCCAGGCCGATTTCCACCTTAATCAGGGATTTGTGGAAATAGACCTGCAGGGGAACCAGGGTATATCCCTTCTCTGCGATCTTGCCCTGGAGCTTCCGGATCTCCTCCTTATGCAGAAGAAGCTTCCGGACCCGCAGGGGATCCTTGTTGAAAATATTGCCTTTTTCGTAGGGGCTGATATGCATCCCGTAGATATAGACCTCATTGTTCTCTATCCGGATGAAGGATTCCTTGATGGAACACTTGCCCATCCGCAGGGATTTCACCTCCGTCCCATGGAGGGCAATGCCTGCCTCGTATTTTTCCTCAATAAAATAGTCATGATAGGCCTTCTTGTTGTTGGCAATCAGGCGACTGTTCTTTTCCTTACTCATCTCTTCCTCATGCTTTCTCTTTTGCAAGGTCCTGCCCCCGGCTCAAGCTCCACCCGGTGCAGCATTCCCCTCCGGCTGCAGCAATCCGTGTAACCAAAGGTTTGGGTGTTTTGACACCCAAACCAACAAAACCAGCCCGACAGGAAAAAAGCTGCTGCATACCTCTGCATGCAACAGCCCCTTCATCAAAAGTTTACATTCAGTACTACCGCCAGCACGATAAATGCGATTGCCATCAGCCGGGTGATCTTCTTCAGGTGCCCTTCTGCGGAACGTCCTTTGTTTCGACTCCAATAGGTGTCAGACATCCCACCGGCCAGAGCTCCCAGTCCCTGATCCTTACCCTGCTGCATCAATACTACAACTACCAGTGCAATACAATCTATTGCGAATATTACTGTCAAAATCGTCCGAATGACTACTGCCATATCCTCTACCTCCTGCATTTCAAGCCATATTCTACCACAGCTATTGGTAGATTTCAACCTAATTATTGGTTACCGTGTCAAAAGCCCTTCAATGAGAATGAAACGGGGATGGGATTCATCCCTGGTAGAGATCTCCGAAGACCTCCTTGCAGAGGTTCTTGCAATATTGCAAGGAAAATCCGCTGTCCTCCTGCAGAATTCCATTCTGGCTGGCCAGGTCTTCGGTATAATCCTCCAGGAAATAGGTGGTAAAGCTCTGCTGGTTCCAGCCCTTGTGGGTGACCAGGGGTTTTACTCCATAATTTTCGAAATAGATCTCTGTCCCCTTCTTGTGAACGGTAACATCTGCCATAGCGCCTACCATAGTATTTGCATAGGACTGGTTGGATACAAAGTTGCCCAGAGAATAATAGACCAGCATCTGGCGTCCGCTGCTTTCATCTACCACCATTTCCACCGGCTGAATCACATGGGGATGGGCTCCTATCACCAGGTTGACCCCCTGTTCGAAGAAGAAATTCTTCCATTCTTCCTGCAGTTCACAGGGATAATTCTCATATTCATTGCCCCAATGGGGGCAGACGATGATGAAATCCGCCATTTCCTTGGCTCTAGCAATATCCGAGGCCACCTTATCCTCACTCAGCACATTCAAGAGGCAGCAGGTGGTGGGATCCGCCAGCAGTCCCTCGTAGGAATTGGTCCCGTAGGTATAGTTCAAAATTGCGATCCGAAAGCCTTCCTTCTCATAGACATAGATATTGGAAGCGGCCTCCGGTGTGGCAGCTATCCCCAGAACGGCTATGTCCGGATGACTGGTGGACCAATAGTTCAGGCAATTGTAGACTCCCTGGGCGCCCTGATCCAGGGTATGGTTGGAGGCCTGCAAAATCACCCGGAATCCGGCATTGACCAGGGCGTCCCCCTCCTCGTAGGGACTGTTGAAGGCCGGATATCCGCTGATACCCAGCTCTGCCCCTCCCAGGATGGACTCCTGATTGGCAATGGCGATATCTGCTTCCTGCACGGAAGCCGTGACATTGGCAAATAGGGGATCGAAGCAATATCCCTCCGGGATCTGGCTGACGCTGCAAACCGCATCATGGAGGATCACATCTCCTACCATACGGATATGGATGGAGGTATCCACCTTGGCAGCCTCCCTCTCGGCAGCCGCCTTCTCCTCGGCCTCTCGGCGAGCCTCTTCCTCCCTGGCCCTAGCCTGGCTGTCCTCCTCCGCCGGGGCCAGATTGCCCGCCTGGTCGGAAATTACCAGGTCCCTGGATTCCGACTGATTCTGGGATCCTGCATTGGCTCCTGTCTGCCCGGATCCCTTCTGACCCTCCTGGGCCGTCTGACTGGTCCCGGAAGGGTCCTGTCCACCCTTTCCGGCAGCCCCCGATACTATCACAATCGCAGCCACTGCGGCAGCCACAGCCAGACCTGCAGCAGTCAGGCGGCGACGCAGCTGGCGTTTTCTTCTCTCCAGCCATCGATTCGTTCCAGCTTCCCGTGGCGTCCTGTCTCTTCTTCTCTGTTCCCTCATGGTTCTTCCTCCATGCCCCCTTTACCCGTATACAGTACCACACTTCTACACCGGGATACAAGCCTTATTCCCGGAAAAATTTCCGCAAACTGCCGACCTTTCTCCGACTGGGTGCCGACCCTTCTCCGGCCAGAAGCCTCCCTCCTGGGGCATATGATGCTACAAATTCTCCAAAATAATGGTAAAGGGTCCGTCATTGACCAGGGACACCTCCATATGAGCGCCAAAGCTGCCTGTCTCTACTACCGCCACCTGCTCCCTGGCCTTCTCAATGATATATTGATAGAGCCTTTCTGCCTCCTGGGGACTTCCCGCCTCTACGAAGCTGGGGCGGTTTCCCTTCTTGCAATTGGCATAGAGGGTGAACTGGGAGACCAGCAACAGCTGTCCCCCTACCTCCCCCAGGGAGAGGTTGGTCTTACCCTGGTCATCCTCAAAAATGCGAAGATGCAGCATTTTCCGCAGATATTTATCGGCCTCTGCCTCTGTATCCCCCTGGCCTACCCCAATCAAGACCAGGTAACCTTGACCAATCGCTCCGATAATCTCTCCCTCCACCTTAACGCTGGCAGATTGCACTCTCTGAATCACAAATTTCATAGATAAATTCCTTTCGTTTCTGATAGGCGGGAACCCACTCCCTTTCGTTATGATACCCCAACCTGGGGTTACACGGATTGTTCCGTGCCACGCACTCCCTGGCCGACTGACCTGCTAGCAAGGGGTATATTGTCAGAATATTTTATCAATTTAATTCTTGAAATAGACTCTTCTTTTGTTTTATAATTTTTTTCTATTTTCTTCTTGACATTCTTCTTTTTCTCTGTTATACTCAACGTAAGAAAAGCAAAGGAGGACAGACCACCGATCTAATGAACGAGTTACCCCATAATTTTACAGAAAGGACGGTACGGACCACCAAAGACATGAACGATTTATCCCATACGTAAAGAGCCATCTGATGACGAGAAAGTCAGATGGCTCTTGTTTTGTGCTCTTCCAGACCGGAGGACTGCAGATGGTCCCCTCCCTGTAAGAGCTGGCACAGCTATGGGGCATAAGGCAGGCAGTCTTATGCCTTGCGCACCAGGAGAGACTTGCCAGTCATTTCCGCAGGCTGGTCCATCCCCATAAGCTCAATCAAGGTAGGCACGATATCCGCCAGCTTGCCTCCCGAAGCCAGACCGTAAGAGGGGTCAGCATTGACCAGGAGGAAGGGAACCGGATTGGTCGTATGAGCGGTAAAGGGCTCTCCGGTGACCGGATCTACCAGCTGCTCGGCATTGCCGTGGTCGGCGCAGATAAACATCTGCCCTCCGGCGGCCTTCAAAGCTTCTACGGCTCTTCCTACGCACTGGTCTACCGCCTCAATGGCCTGGATGGCTGCCTTTTCCACACCGGTATGACCCACCATATCCGGGTTGGCGAAATTGATGATGATGACGTCATATTTTCCGGACCCGATGGCCTCCACCAGACGGTCGCAGACCTCATAGGCGCTCATCTCCGGCTTCAAATCATAGGTGGCAACCTTGGGAGACTTAACCAGGATTCGATCCTCTCCGGGATTGGGCTCCTCATTGCCCCCATTGAAGAAGAAGGTCACATGGGCATACTTCTCCGTTTCGGCGATCCTTGCCTGGGTCATATGGTGGGCTGCCAGGTATTGGCCAAAGGTATTCTTCACCTCTTCCTTCTGGAAGGCTACCGTCTTGTTGGGAATGGTTTCATCATACTCGGTGAAGCAGACATAGGTCAGATCCAGCAGCTTTTCTCTCGCAAATCCTGTGAATTCCGGATCACAGAAGGCTCGGGTAATCTCCCGGGCCCTGTCCGGGCGGAAATTAAAGAAAATCACGGAATCCCCGTCCTGAATCCTGGTCACCGGCTTCCCATCCTTCCTCATCACGGTAGGAAGCAGGAATTCATCGGTTTTGTCCTCCTCATAGGAGGCCTGGACCGCAGCTGCCGCATCGCTGCCCCCATCGACACCTTTTCCCTGGGTCAGAGCCAGATAAGCCTTCTCTACCCGATCCCAGCGATTGTCTCTGTCCATGGCATAATATCTGCCGGAAATCACCCCGATCTGACCCACTCCCAGCTCCTGCATTTTGGCCTGCAGCTCTTCCACATATCCCTTGCCGGAGGTGGGGGGAGTATCCCTTCCATCCAGGAAGCAATGCACATAGACCTTCTCCAATCCCTGTCTCTTGGCCAGCTCCAGCAGGCCATAGAGGTGGGTATTATGGCTGTGAACGCCACCGTCAGACAAGAGACCATAGAGATGCAGGGCGGAATTCCTGGCCTTGGCATTCTTCACCGCCCGCAGGAGCTCTTCATTTTCAAAGAAATCCCCATCCTCAATGGCCTTGGTAATCCGGGTCAGCTCCTGGTAGACGATCCGACCGGCTCCTATATTCAGGTGACCTACCTCGGAATTGCCCATTTGCCCCTCCGGGAGCCCCACGGCCAGACCGCTGGCCTCTCCCTTCACAAAGGGGCATTGACTCATCAGCTGATCCATCACCGGCGTCTTGGCCTCACATACGGCATTATGCTCACAGGTATCATTGAGACCATATCCATCAAGAATCATCAAAACTGTCGGTTTCTTACGCAAATTCTCCAAAATCTCGTCTCCTTTTTCCATCTTGGCTCTTTCGGCTCTTTCGGCTCTTACTTGTCTGCTTCTTGCCTGCTTCTTGTGCGCTCCTTGTCTGCTTTTTGCGCGCTCCACGTCCGCTTTTTGCGCACTCCATGTCTGCTTTCTGCGCGCTCCACGTCCGCTTTTTCGCGCTCCATGTCCGCTCCTTGCCCGCTTCTCCCTCCGGAGTTGCCCGGGGGAGCGGGGGACTTACGGCAGCACCGGCGGACTTCCCAGCACTAGTACAGCACCTTGGACAGGAATTCTCTCAGGCGGGGATGCTTGGGATTGGCAAAGAATTCCTGGGGGGAACTCTCTTCCTGGATCTGCCCGTCATTGATGAACATCACCCGGGTTCCCACCTCTCGGGCAAATCCCATCTCATGGGTCACCACCACCATGGTCATGCCGGATTGAGCCAGCTCCTTCATGATGGCCAACACCTCTCCTACCATCTCCGGATCCAGAGCGGAGGTAGGCTCATCAAAGAGCATAACATCCGGTTCCATGGCCAAGGCTCTTGCGATGGCCACCCGCTGCTTCTGACCCCCGGACAGACGGTTGGGATATTCCCCCGCCTTTTCCGGAAGCCCCACCCTCTCCAGCAGCTCCATGGCCTTGCACTCCGCCTCTGCCTGGGACATTTTCCCCAATTTCACCGGCGCCAGGGTGATATTCTTCATCACCGTCATGTGGGGAAAGAGGTTAAATTGCTGAAAAACCATCCCCATCTTCTGCCGGTGCAGGTTGATATCCGTTTTGGTATTGGTAATGTCTACGCCCTCAAAATAAATATGGCCGCCGGTGGGTCTCTCCAGCAGATTCAGGGAGCGCAGGAAGGTGGACTTGCCGGAACCGGAGGGACCTACGATCACCACTACCTCTCCCTTGCGAATCTGGGTGGAAATTCCATCCAGAACCACATGGGCCCCGAAGGCCTTTCTCAGATCGGAAACCCCTATCAGCACCTCATCTTGTATCACGATGTCTTCGCTGCTCACCGCTTCTCAGCCTCCTTTCCAACCGTGCCAACAAACTTACCAAAATGGTTACGATCACCAGATAAATAGCTGCCACTCCCAGGAGGGGCATCATCTGATCATAGGTTTGACTGCGGATGATATCGCCGGATTTGGTCAAATCCATCATTCCCACATATCCACAGATAGAAGTCTCCTTCAAAAGAGTAATGAATTCGTTGCCCAGGGCCGGAAGGACATTCTTGAAGGCCTGGGGTAGAATAATACTTGTCATGGTCTGGAAAAAGTTCAGTCCCAGAGACCGACCGGCCTCTGTCTGACCCATATCCAGAGACATAATGCCGGAACGGACGGTCTCTGCCACGTAGGCCCCGGAATTGATGCCAAAGGCCAGGATAATCACCAGAATCTTAACCGTATTCGGGGAGGTAAATACACCGAAATACCAGATCATCACCTGGACCAGCACCGGGGTTCCCCGGATAACCGTCAGATAAACCTTGGCAATGACATTCAATATCCTCAGAATGATCCCCGGCCGATCCGCCTTATCATGGGAGGAACGGATAATAGCCAGGACAAAGCCGATAACAATTCCCAACAATACAGCGAAAAACGTAATGATCAAGGTATTCTTCAGACCATTGACGATATACATATAGCGCTGTTTCTCTATAAAGTCCTGTGTAAAATGCTCAATGAACCAGTTCAACTTGCTTACCTTTCATTCATCGTGGCGGCGGCTGCAGGACCACGCTGGCGCAAGACAGCCGACTTTCCAGTGTAATGGTGCGGAACAATGTGCAGCAAGGGAGTTTACAAGAGTCCGGGACAAGAGATGAGGCTGCAGTTCGCCTATCTAACGTCTCTGCAGCCCCCATCTGACTTTCCGTCCCCGTGACACCGCCACCGGGCGGCACCATATTTACTTCTTTACAATAATCACCTGCTTGGCAGTAGCATAGGAATCTGTAAAATCAACATTTTCCAGTCTGTCCTCGGTAACGGTCATACCTGCCACTCCCATGTCTGCCTTACCGGAGGTCACTGCCATAATGATGGAATCGAATTCCATATTGTCAATCTTCAGCTCCATGCCCAGCTTGTCAGCGATGGCATGGGCGATATCCGCATCAATTCCTACCACATCCTCACCGTCCAGGGATTCATAGGGCGGGAATTCTGCATTGGTAGCCATAACCAGAGTTCCGTTGGAGCGATCTACATCATCGGCGGATCCATAGGAAGCCTGATCTGCGTCATCTCCGATCCAGTGACTCATGATCTCCTCCAGGGTTCCGTCCTCTTCCAGCTCCTTCAAGGCCTTATTGATCTTGTCCTTCAATTCCGTATTATCCTTGGATACGCAGATGGCATAATCCTCCTCCTCGAAGGGCTCATCCAGAATCTTAAGGTCATCATTCTCTGAAACAAAGACCTTGGCAGGCTCGTTGTCAATAATCACGCAGTCCAGCTTGCCCTGCTTCAGGGACATAACTGCATCCACACCCTTGTTGAAGCGCTCTACGGTAGTTCCCTCGGACTCCAGATCCGTAGCCAGGATATCTCCCGTGGTTCCGGTCTGTACACCGATCTTCTTGCCCGGCAGGTCGTCCTTGCTGGTTACCGCTCCGGAGGCCTCTGCATCAGAAGATGAGGCGGCAGAGGAGGCGGAAGAACTGGTGCCAGCTTCTGCGGAGGATGCGGAAGCAGAGGATGCACTGCTCTCTGCTGCCTTGTCGGACTTGTCTGTGCTGCTTCCGCAGGCGGCCATAGACAGGACGCAGGCAGCGGAAAGCATGAGTGCTGCGAATTTCTTCATTCTTTTCATAACTCTCTCCCTCGGTTGTCATTCTTTTTCTGTGCTTTCATGCACAAGGATATTATAGCAGTATTTTACAGAAAAACAAGAACATTTTTGCGAACGGGCATTTTCGCAAACGGACGGGAGGAGGCGGGGGTGGGCAGGGGCCCAGTCCGACAGGCTGGGCTTCAGCTTGAAGAAATACTAACCGGCCATTGGCTACTACAGAAGGGCACCGGGCAAATTCAGCCGAAAGCTGATGCTTTCGCCTTCAGTTGCCCTTTCCGTCCGGGCTTGTAACCCGGACTACAGCCCTTCTTCCGAAGCCACTGCCCGCTAAGTATTTCTAATCAAGCTTGCAGAGGCCTGTCTACCTGCACCCCTGCCCACCCCCGCCTCCTCCCTGACAATTCCAGGCGGAAATCGGAATTAATCTTGTATCAGCTGCTCGGCGCTAAAGCTGTAGGGGAGGAGTTCTCCTAGGGTATGCAGTTCATATCTATCCTCACTTTCCACAAAAAGGATGGGGAAATCGGGCTTGCAGAATTCTTTTATGACTTGTCTGCATACGCCACAGGGGGCGATGGCTCCGGCTCCATGGAAACCACCGGTGACTGCCAGCGCCTGAAAATGTCGATACCCCTCACTGACAGCCTTGAAAATAGCTGTCCGCTCTGCACACATGGAGGGACCATAGGCCGCATTCTCAATATTGCAGCCGGTATATATCTCCCCTTCTTCCGTCAATAAAGCCGCCCCCACCTTGAATTTCGAGTAAGGACTATAGGAAAGCTGCGCCGCCTTCAACGCCTCCGCCGCCAACCTGCGAAAAACTTCCGCCCGATCTTCTACTTCTCTCTCCAATATACCATCTCCTTTCGCTACTTACTTTGAAAGCCCCGGACGGCAGACATAAGCTGGGGGATGCTCGCATACCACAGCTTGTGGATATCGGACGGGCAAGCCGGTATCGACAAGTAGCCCGATAGGGCGGATTGTTGATACCGGCGGCGACTGCGGGAGCACGTAGTGCGGAGCAGTCGGCTTTCATGCGTAGTGGTGCGGGACAATGCCCAGCATGGGGGGACTTTGAAAGCCTCGGACAGCGGATGCACCGATGGGCAATCCCCTTCCCCGTTTGACGATACACAGGCCGGAGGCGGTGCTGGGGCAGGTGCGGCAGGGAGGCAGGCCTCCGCAAGCTTAATTAGAGACACTTGGCGGGCTGAGGCTCCGGAAGAAGGGCTGTAGCCCGGGCCTCAAGCCCGGGCGGAAAGGGCAACCGAAGGCGAAAGCATCAGCTTTCGGCTGAGTTTGCCCG
>CAVJHW010000098.1:0-9412 GCA_963649395.1 Coriobacteriaceae bacterium
GGAGTCGCCTCCGCCGGACGTTATCCGGCATCCTGCCCTATGAAGCCCGGACTTTCCTCACCTGGCCCCTTTCGGTCCTGCCAGCCGCGATTACATACCCTACTTGCTTAGGCTTTTGATACTGTAACCATATCACATTAAAATTTCAAACGCAAGGGGAAGCAGCTGGCTTTCCTGCGTGGTATGCCGAACCTGGTCCGGCATGGACGTCATCTTCATACATCGAAGCAGCTGCCCCCTACGAATTCTCTCAAAATCGAGTTCTTGGGGATGTCCTCAGAGGGCATTCCCAGAAAATAGTCTAAGAACTTCAAAAGCCGCTTGGCTTCCAGATATTCCGGCGCATCCTCCGGGATCTGAAACAGAAGAGGCTCTGCATATAATTTCAAGATGGACAGCTCATAGATCAGGGCGGAATTGAACATCACATCCGCATCCTCCTGATAGGGGAAGATGTGCTTATCCTCCCCTCTTCGCACGGAGCCCCACATGGCAATGGTCTCCTGTGCCAGGGTGCTCCTGGTACGGTTGTCCCGGACAATCCGGCGAATCAGCCGCCCGTCTGTGGTGGGAATTCGATTATGCTCATCCACATTCAGCTGGGTCAGGGCGCTGATATAAATCTTGAACTTCCGTAGGGCCGGAATGGCTGCACTGAGCTGGTCATTCAGTCCATGTATCCCCTCCAGCACCAGAATATCTTCTGACCCAAGTCTCAGCCTGTCTCCTCTGTACTCCCTCTCCCCTGTATGAAAGTTGAAGCGGGGCATCTCAATCTCCCTTCCCTGCAAGAGCTCCGCCATCTGCCGGTTCAGCAAAGGAATATCCAAAGCCTCCAGACATTCGAAATCATATCTGCCCGTCTCATCCCTGGGGGTATCCACCCGATTCCGGTAATAATTGTCCAAACTGATGGTGTGGGGACGCATGCCGTGAGCCGTCAGCTGGATGGCAAGACGCCGAGCGAAGGTTGTTTTCCCGGAAGAGGAAGGTCCGGCCACCAAAACGAACTTGACCTCCGGCCTGGCCAGTATCATCTCAGCGATTCGGGCAATCTTGCTTTCCTGAAGGGCTTCCGCCACCAATAGACTATGGCGGATCTCCCCCCGGCTGATGCATTCATTCAAATCCCCCACCGTGTCCAGCCCCAGCTGCTCCCCCCAGTTTTCCGCTTCCTGCTGAGCCTTGAAGATCTTGGGAGAAGGCCGGAAGGGGGCCACCTCCAAGGGATTCTTTAGATCCGGCATCTCCAGGATGAAGCCTTCCTCATAGAGACGAAGGTCAAAATATTTCAGATAGCCGGTATGCCATACCATATAGCCGTAGAAATAATCCTCATAATCCTCCAGCCGGTAGATATTCACCTTGGAAACCCGGCGGTAGCGAAAGAGCTTTTCCTTGTCCCACATACCATTCTGGGCAAATAATTCTCGCGCCTCCACCGTACTGAGATTGTATTTGTAAATAGGCTCCTCCCTGGCCACCAATTCCAGCATATATGCCTTGACTCTGGCCAGGAAATCCTCATCCAGGAGAATATTTCCCCGAATCGTATAATAGAAGCCATTTCCTACGGAATAATGTAGAATGATCTTATCCAGATTCTCTTTCCCGGCCACATGATAAACGGCCGTCAACAGCAGCAGGGACAGACTCCTCTTATAGGTCTTGTGTCCCGTTGGGCTGGCGGTGGTGATCAACTCCAGCTGACAATTCTTCTTCAAGGTCTTATGGAGTTCCCGCAGACGGCCATTTGCCCGAACCAGCACAATGGGATACCCATCCGGCGAGGGAAAATCACGAACAATCTCCCCATAGGGTGTCCCGGCAGGGTAGGAAAAGCTTCTGTCTCCAACCCCTACCCTGTATAACTCTTCTTCCAAGTCTTCCGCCTCCTTTTATAGCCATTTCTATCTATAAAACCCTGTAGGGATGACACACCGCTGCCTCCTTGATCTGACATTGAGGATATTTCTTTCTCAGCTTTTCAGCCATAAATGCGATAAAGCCATATTCCGTTCCATAATGCCCCGCATCAAGGATGGTCAAGCCCTGGGCTGCTGCATCAATGGCAGTATGATAGTCGATATCTCCCGTAATCAGGGCTTCTGCACCGGAGGCCAAAGCATCCCCTACCACGGACTTGCCGGATCCGCCGCTGATGGCTGCTGTACCAATCCGTCGGCCGGGATCCCCATAGCAGCGAACCTCTGGGATCCCAAAGGCCTCCCTGGTATGGGCGCACAGTTCCGCCAAGGTCATCTCCCTGGGCAGCCGACCCACTCGTCCGATCCCCTCTGCCCGGCCCTCCTGCTCACCGGTAACCAGCAATGGCCGCGTATCCTGCAGTCCCAGCTGTCTCTCATTCAGATCCGCCATGCCTCGCACGTCGAAATTCGTATGCATGGCATAGACAGCAATGCGATGTTCCATCAGCTTCAATAACCTGCGTCCGAGAAAGGTGCTGTCATTGACCTGACGGATGGCCGAAAAAATCAAGGGATGATGGGAAAGGATCAGATCCGCCCCCCAGGCGGCCGCCTCTTCCACCACCTCATCGGTTACATCCAAGGTAACATAAATCTTCTCCACGATGGCAGAGGAATGACCCACCAAAAGTCCCGGATTGTCCCAATCCTCCGCACAGGAGAGGGGATATTCCTCTTCCAGATCTCTTATCATCTCTTCACATTTCATAATATGCATATGCGGCCTGAATCAACCGCAATTCCTCCTGGATTTCCTGCTGTCGGGCACAAGCCCCCCCGCTGACGGGCCGGTTCAATCTAGCGGCCAGCTGGCGGTATTTTGCCTCTTCCTGCCGCAGATAGGCGTGGAGAACCGGATGCCGCCTTGCCAAAAGCACCGGTCCGTACTTCAGCTGCAGATCTGTCAGTCTGCTGCTATTCTCCTCCGCTTCCGCCTGCCTCTTGCTTCCTGTTCCGCCTTTTTCCCTTCGAACTGAATCGGGGATCCCGCGGATAACCGGATAATACTTACCATCCTCAAAGGTCATATCCTCGGCAACGATGCGAAAGCCTATCTCGGTCAGATACCTTCTGACTTCTTCCACATGGGACTGGGGTTCCAATATCAATTCTTGCAAGCTGGCGGTAACCCTGGCTCCCCTAGTCAGGATTCGGATCATCAGCTTGCCCCCCATACCTGCAAGGACTACAGAATCTACCTCGCCCGGCTCCAGACTCTCCAATCCATCCGACAGACGGGTCTCAATCTGATTCTCCAAACCATAACGGGCAATATTGTCCCTTGCCCGCTCCAGCGGTCCCCGGTTGATATCCAGAGCCAATCCCTGCCTTATTCTCTTCTCCAAACACAGCCAAATGGGCAGATAACCGTGGTCGCATCCCACATCTGCCAGCCTACTGCCGGAGGTTACCATAGCAGCAATACTGGCCAATCTTTCGGACAGCTGCATCAGTCCAGATAATCCTTCAGCTTACGGCTGCGGCTGGGGTGACGCAGCTTACGCAGAGCCTTGGCCTCAATCTGACGGATTCGCTCCCTGGTAACGTTGAATTCCTTTCCTACCTCCTCCAGAGTTCTGGCTCTTCCGTCATCCAGACCAAAGCGCAGACGTAGCACCTTCTGCTCCCGATCTGTCAGGGTACTCAAGACCTCCTCCAGCTGCTCCTTCAGCATGGTGAAGGCTGCTGCCTCCGCCGGTACCGGAACATTATCATCCTGGATAAAATCACCCAGATGACTGTCCTCCTCCTCGCCAATCGGCGTTTCCAGGGATACAGGCTCCTGGGAAATCTTCAGAATCTCCCGCACACGCTCCACCGACATGTGCATCTCTTCTGCAATCTCCTCCGGTGTTGGTTCCCTACCCAACTCCTGCAGGAGCTGACGAGATACCCGAATCAGCTTGTTGATGGTCTCCACCATATGAACCGGGATCCGAATGGTTCGAGCCTGATCTGCAATCGCTCTGGTAATAGCCTGTCGGATCCACCAAGTGGCATAAGTGGAGAACTTGTATCCCTTGCGGTAATCAAACTTCTCTACCGCCTTGATCAAGCCCAGATTCCCCTCCTGAATCAGATCCAGAAAAAGCATGCCTCTTCCCACATATCTCTTGGCAATGGAAACCACCAGTCGAAGATTCGCCTCCGCCAGACGCTTTTTCGCTTCATTATCCCCTGCCTCCATGCGCTGAGCCAACTCAATCTCCTCCTCGGCAGACAGGAGGGGGACCTTTCCGATCTCCTTGAGATACATGCGCACCGGATCCTCGATGCTGATGCCCTCCGGAACGGACAGATCCAGGTTCTCTACATCCACCTCCTCCTCGTCCTCCAGATGCATATCTTCATCCTTCAGAAGAAGCATGTCATCATCCGAGTCATTTTCAGAAATCCGCAGCACATCGATGCCATGAGCCTCCAGATAATGCAATACCTTATCCATTTTCTGAGGGGGAAGGGCCATGTCCTGGAAATATTCGGTTATTTCCCGATATTCCAGCACATTTTTCTTCTTCTTGCCGATCTCCATCAGGCTCTTCAGCTTCTCCATGAACTTCTCTTTATCCATCTCCATGTATCAGATATCCTTTCTCAACTCTTCTATTCTCTTCTTCTCTTCCATCAGTCTCTGCATACCGGCAAGATCCAGGGGATCCATCTGATCCAGACGGTAGGAAAGGCTGCTTTCCTTCATATTGCACAAAACATCGGCAAGAGCCCTTTGACGCTCCTCCTCTGTCTCCAGCTGGATCTGTGCATGAAATAAAGCTGCCACTGCTGTCTGCTGCTGGCTGTCTTCAAAATGGTTGATAATCCGAGCCGGTTCCACCTTCCCAGCCCGATATTGTTCCTCCAGCATCTGCGCCACCTCCCGATAGAGAGGGGTGACAAAATCCTCCGGCGTCAAATACTTCTCCAAGGAGGCAAATAACTCCGGATAATTGGTCAGCCAGGTCAGCATCAGCTTCTGGGCCTTCTCCACAGCATTCTCCCCTTTCCGTTTCTGAGAAGCTGCCTCCTTGGCCTCCTTTCGCACCGATAATCCTGCTCCCTTCAGAGCCAGCTTCTTCACAGATTCCTCCAATAGGTCCGCCTGTATATGATAGGTACGAGCCACTGTCTCCAGATAGCTATTCCTGGCAATCTCATCTTCAAATTCCAGAAGTCGCGCAGCAACCTGATGGAAGAAATCCGTCCTTCCCTGGGGATCCGAGATATCATAATTCCTTTGCAGCATTCTAACCTCATAAAGGAAGCTATTCTCTGCCTCCTCCAAACGCTCCTCAAAGGCTTTCAAACTCTCCGCCTGTATGAATTCATCCGGATCCTTATGCGGTCTTAAATCCACCACCTTCGTATGCAATCCCGCCGCCCGCAGCATGGGAATGGCGCGAAGGGCAGCCTTAACTCCAGCTTCGTCGCTGTCATAGAGGATCAAGACCTCATGCGTATAACGTTTCAAAAGACTGGCCTGCTGGGAGGTCAGCGCCGTCCCAAGAGATGCCACTGCATTGGTAAATCCCGCCTGATGCAGGGAAATCACATCCATATAACCCTCACAGAGTATCATATTCCTGCGGCGGGAAGAACGAGCCACATGTAAGCCATACAGATTCCTGCTTTTATCGAAAATCTGAGTTTCCGGAGAATTCAGGTATTTGGGCTTCCCCTCCCCCATCACCCGGCCGCCAAAGCCTATAACCTTGCTATTGGCATCCATAATGGGGTAGATCACCCGATTCCAGAACTTATCATACATTCCCCTGCGTTCATCCACGCCGAAGAGACCGGAATCCTTCAGGAGTTCATCCTTATAACCCTTTTTCTTGAGATATTGATAAAGATCCTGATTGTGGCTGTCTGAATAACCCAGCCCAAACTTCTGAATTGTCTCATCACTGAGCCCCCTCCCCTTAAGATAACTCATAGCCGAGGCACCGGTAGGAGTTCGCAGCATGCAGTAATAATACCTGGCGGCCTCCTTGTTGACCTCCAGAAGCTGAGACTTCCGATCCGCCAGCTCCCGGGCCTCCCTGGAATATTCCAGTTCCGGAAGCTTAATGCCAGCCTTCTCAGCCAGAATCTTCAAGGCCTCCTGAAAGGTATAATTCTCATATTCCATCAAGAAGGTATAGATATTACCCCCTGCCCCGCAGCCAAAGCAGTAGTACATCTGCTTTCCCGGGCTGACGGAAAAGGAGGGGGATTTCTCATTATGAAAGGGACATAAGCCGAAATAAGAACTGCCCCTTCTCTGCAGCTTGACATAGCCCGAGATCAAATCCACAATATCATTGTGGGTACGCACTTCCTCAATCAAGTCATCAGAATATCGCATTTCTCCTGCCCTCCCTTCTTATTTTTTCCATCAATAGACCGCCCAGGCCTTGGGAATGAAAAGTTCCTCGAACTTGCGGATAGAATATTGATCCGTCATACCGGAAATATAATCGCAGACCACCCGCTCCATACTCTCCCCCCGGTCGATCATCTCCCTGTACTCCCGGGACAGCTGGTCCGAATGACTGCTGTAATATTCATAGAGTTCTGTCAGCATTCTCTTAGCCTTAATCTCATCATGCTTGGCAATATCATTCTTGTATACATTCTCAAACATAAGGCGCCGCAGCTCCCTCATGGCCTCCCCAATCTCTTCCGACTGAAGAATCTGATCCTTATCCCGGCTATTCTCCACAATGTCGTGGATCAGGGTATTCAGCCGTTCCCGGCAGGTGCCGCCTAAGATCACTCGAAGGGTAATGGGAATATCGTCCTCGCTGATGATTCCCGCCCTTTGGGCATCATCCATATCATGATGGATATAGGAGATCTTATCGCAGAGACGAACCACCTGCCCCTCCAGGGTATGAGGATGACCGGCGGTTCGATGGTTGAGGATCCCATCCTTCACCTCCCAGGTGAGATTCAGCCCCCTGCCGTCCCGTTCCAAGAGCTCTACCACTCGAATACTTTGCTTATAGTGGGCGAATCCCTCCGGGCAAACCTCGTCCAGGGCATCCTCTCCCGCATGCCCGAAGGGCGTATGACCCAGATCATGTCCCAAGGCAATGGCCTCCACCAGATCCTCATTCAGATTCAAAGCCTTGGCAATGGTTCGAGCGGTCTGAGACACTTCCAAGGTATGGGTCAGCCGGGTTCTGTAATGATCCCCCTGGGGAGACAAAAAAACCTGAGTCTTATCCTTGAGCCGCCGAAAAGCCTTGGAATGCAAGATGCGATCCCGATCCCTTTGATAGACCGTTCGGATATCGCACTCCGCCTCCTCCGTCACGCGACCCTTGGACTCCCTGCTTTTCGATGCGTAGGGACTTAATTCCAGGAACTCCCTCTCTTCGAAACTTTCGCGAATATTCATAAAGAAATCCCCCCTTGAAAGAACTCACCTGTAATCACTATACGACGATGTTCTTTCAAATCCTTTTTATTTTTTAAATTTCTTCAAAAAAGTGTTGACGACCATTTTTGAAAATGCTATAATAACTTTTGTCGTTTGGGCAGAAGCTTTGACGGCATTCAGATGCGGAAGTGTCGGAACTGGCAGACGAGCAAGACTAAGGATCTTGTGGCATTCGTGCCGTGTGGGTTCAAGTCCCATCTTCCGCAGACCAAAATCGGAACTGTATTCACAGTTCCGATTTTTTATTATGAAAGCCCCGGACGGCAGACACAAGCTGTGGGATGCTCGCATACCACAGCTTGTGGATATCGGACGGGCAAGCCGGTTACAGGATCGGTGCCACAGCCCTTAGAATACTTTGCAAAGCCCGAACCGGCAGCCTACGGCTGCGGCAGAATTCCAGATCTATCTCCCTGCATATCTCGAAGGTATCCAGGGCATCCTGCTTGGCTGCCATCACAGTCTTGGTCTGATACATCCAAGTTCCGCACTCAAAGTGAAGATAAAGACTGCGATAATCCAAGTTGATGGTACTTACCACTGCCACCTCATCGTCACAGACAAAATTTTTGGAATGAATAAAGCCCGGACTGTATTCATAGATGCGCACCCCTGCCTCCAGCAGCTGTTCATAGTAAGACTGGGTCAGCAGAAAGACCATCTTCTTATCCGGAATACCCGGCGTGACGATCCGCACATCTACCCCTTTCTTAGCCACATTGCACAATTCTGTCATCATCTCATTGTCCAGCACCAGATAGGGGGTGAAGATATAGACGTATTTCTTAGCATTGCTGAGAATATTCCGATAGACATTCTCTCCCACGGTCTCACCATCCAGGGGGGAATCCCCATAAGGTTGCACAAAGCCGTCGCTCTCGAAGACATCCTCATAGTGCTCCTTGGGACGATAGGGTTCGAAATCACAGGGGAGGCGAGAGGTCACCGACCACATCTCCAGAAACATCACTGTCATGCTCCAGACAGCATCACCCCGCATCATGATTCCCGAATCCTTCCAATGGCCAAAGCGAGAATTTCGGTTGATATATTCGTCAGCCAGATTAATGCCCCCGGTGAAGGCCGTATGTCCGTCAATCACCGTTATCTTCCTGTGATCGCGATTATTCTGGATAATATTCAAAACCGGCCGGAAGGGATTGAAGGCCGCACATTTGATTCCGTATGACTGCAGCTCCTTATAATACTTAAAGGGCAGGGTAGTCACACATACCATCCCATCATAGATGAGCCGGATATCCACCCCCTGCTCTGCCTTCTCCTTCAGGATCTCCAGGATAGTATCCCACATATAGCCCTTAGCTACAATGAAATATTCCATGAAGATATAATGCTTCGCTTTTTTCAGTTCCTCCAGATAGCGTTGAAACCAATCCTCTCCCACAGAGAAGTATTCCGTCATCGTATTCCGATAGCAGGGCATGCCCAGGGAATGAGACAGATACCAGGATTGATTGGCGATTCCGAGATCCAGGGATTTCAGCTCTTCCCGTACCGCCGGATCCTCCTGCAGAAGTCCCTTATTATCCTCCTTCAGCTCCCGAAGGGCTCGCTGAAACTTCCTGGCCACCCTAGATTTGCCCATGACAAAATAAAAGATTAATCCCACAATAGGGGTAGCCAGAATCAAAATGGTCCAGATCAGCTTATAGCTGGGATTAATCCTTTTATTAATCACCCATAGAACCGTTCCGAAGGCAAGCAGCCACATCGTGATATAAAAGAAGATATTATTACTGGTGATATATAGAATCAAAAAGAAATACCAGGAAAATTGAAGTGCCATGGCGATCACGGTCAAGGTAATTCGGTTGGAGAATAATTTTAGAATCCTTTTAAGCTTTCCCATCTTCTATGCTCCCCTGCGGTAAAATCCGGATAGGTCCATGCCGCCTTGGGGCGACTCTACACAAATGAAAAATTATTAATCGAGTAGGAGGGGGATTTGAGTAATCCCCCGACCTCTCACACCACCGTGCGT
>CAVJHW010000099.1:0-9350 GCA_963649395.1 Coriobacteriaceae bacterium
AAAGGGCAACCGAAGGCGAAAGCATCAGCTTTCGGCTGAGTTTGCCCGGTGCCCTTCTGGAGGAAGAGCTGGCTGCTTAGTGTTTCTTCAAGCTGAGGACCAGCCTGTCGTACTGCTGCCCCTGCCCCACCGCCGCCTCTGCCCGTCACCCATGGAAAAACATTAGACGGTCACCCACGGAGAAACACCTGCAAGTTCCCCGGGGAAAAACAGCAACCCACACTTTATAGAGAAGCCCCTGCTTGCCTCGAGGGAAGGCTGTGCTCAAAAAAATGCTTGAATTGCCGCCTGAAAAGGGTTATAGTAATTAAGCGTAAGATGTGAATGGGGAGAGGAAAAAGTTACATGAAGAAATTAAGGATTTTCAGCATCCTTTTCCTGCTGCTGTCAGCCGCTGTCTTCGTGGCCTTTCGGCAGTACAGGAGGTGGAATTCGGATACCACCGCCCCGGTGATTACCTGTGACAGCCAGGAGCTGTCCCTGTCGGCATCCGCCACAGAAGAGGACTTATTGCAAGGGGTGACAGCATCCGATGATATCAGCGGAGATGTGTCGGACACCCTGGTGGTAGAGAGTCTATCCTCTTTTACCAGCGAGGGCAGTCGGATTATTACTTATGCAGCAGTGGACGACAGTCACAATGTGGGGCGGGCAGAACGAACCCTGGTTTATACAGACTACCAGGAACCGGTGTTTCATCTGACGGCTCCTCTTTCTTATGCCGTAGGAGAGAAGGTTAGTCCCCTGTCCGTGATTACGGCGGAGAGCGTTCTGGATGGGGACTTGACAGAGCAGATCAAATATTCCATGGAGAGCTCTGTGAACAATATGGTAGTAGGAAATTATCCCATTGAATTCCGGGTGATGGACAGTGGCGGCAAGACGGTTTATCTGGAAACCCAAGTAGAGATCTATGAGCAGTCCTACAAGGGGATTCAGGTGTCCATCAGCGATTATCTGATTTATCTGGACCAGGGACAGTATTTTGACCCGGCAGCTTATTATCTGGGAGCGGACGCAGAAGGTGAGCTGTCTATTTGGTCTAATGTGAATACCCAGGAGACCGGCTCCTATTACGTAGACTATGTGGTCAATGGCTATGGAGCCGCAGGCAAGAACCGTATGATTGTGGTGGTGCGCTAGTTACAAACTCATGACCTTTAGGTCGTGGCTAGTTGACAAGCTAAGGGATCGGAGCATCGCATCAGCAGCGGTGCAGGGGAGTGAGGTTTTGCAGAAAACTGTTACGGCAGGGAGGCAGCAGCGGAGGAGATAGAATGGAACAGGATACCCAGAACAGACAGGCGGAAGATGTCCTGAATGTGATAGGCGATATAGTGAAGAATTGGTGGGTCGTTGTATGCATTGCCCTGGCAGTGTCGCTTTGGGCATATATGGCGGCCTTTTTACTGTATGCGCCCACCTATACCTCAGATACTACCTTTGTAGTTTCCGCCAAGGGGAGTACCACAGGGACCTATGCCAATACCACCAAGGCCAAGAAGCTGACAGATACCTTTCAATCTGTCTTGGGCAGCCAGGTTCTGCAGAAGAAGGTGGCGGAATATCTGAACCTGCCCTCCTTCCCGGGGCAGGTCTCTATTCAGGTTCTGCCGGAGACGAACCTCCTGACGGTGGCGGTAACCAGCGATTCACCGGAGCTGTCCTTTCGCCTGCTCAAGGGGATTCTGGCCAATTATGAGGAAGTATCCAAGAACGTTCTGGGAGAGGTTGTCCTGGAGACCTTTGAGGAGCCGGATTTTCCCTCAGGGCCGGATGTTTCCTTTCAGGGGCGGGCTGTGATGAAGAAGGCATTTCTGTGGGGAGCGGCCTTTATGGCCCTGCTTTTGGGCATTCTATCCTATCTGAGGGATACGGTCAAATCCGAGGAGGATGTGAGCCGGAAGCTGGATACTACCTTATTTGGTGTCTTGGGGCATGAGAGGGCTTATCGGAATCTGAAGGCCCGTCTTCTGCGGAGGAGGAAGAAGCAGCTTATTACGGAACCCACGGTGGGATTTGGCTTTGCAGAGAGCATCAAGAAGATGCGAACTAAGCTGATTTACCAATGTGAAAAGGAGAAGCAGAATATAGTCCTGGTCACCAGCACGGCTCCCCGGGAGGGGAAGACTACGGTGGCAGCCAATCTGGCTCTGGCCATCGCTCAGCGGGGCCTGAAGGTGCTTCTGATTGAGGGAGATCTGAAACGGTCGGTGCTGGCGGAGGTCCTGGGTGCCAGGATTCCAGAGGGGGCAGGCCTGGATAAGAATAGAAGTAAGTCGGGGGATCTGGATCCGGCGATCTTTCGGCCGGAGGAGAATCTGCCCCTCTATCTGCTGGCGAATTGCGGCCCCTGGAATAAGGCTGCGGAATTCCTGGGCTCTGCCCGCTTCAGTCGTTTTCTGGAGAGTTGGAGGCAGAGGGTGGATTATATTATCATTGACGGACCCTGTGTGCGCGGGCGGGCAGATGCGGAGGTCTTGATGCGACAGGCCGATCTCTCTCTTTTGGTAGTTCGACAGAACCAGCAGAAGATTCCCCTTATCAATGATACCATTGACTTGCTGGAAAGCTATGGAAAACGGGTGGCAGGCTGCATTCTCAACCATACCATTTCCCGGGGAGCTCTCTTCACCTCCGGCTATGGCTACGGCTATGGCTATGGTTACGGCGGCTACCGCTACGGCAGGCGTTATGGTGGCTATTACGGCGGCTACTATTACGGAAGCTACTATGGGGCCTATCATAGGAAGAAGTCCTCCGCCACCAAGAGAAAGAAGGAGCAGAAGGAGCATGCCCATGAGTGAGCACGAAAGCACCAAGGTGCAGGAAGAGAAGGAGATTGATCTCACAGAGATCCTTTCCGACTATTTTCGTATTTTTTTCCGGATGTGGTTCTGGGTTTTGCTTCTGACCGCTTTGGGAGCCGGAATATTCTACCTGCGGGCCATGACCTCTTATGTGCCCCGCTACCGGGCTTCTGCTACCTTTACCATCAATATTCAGAAGAACGAGGGTTCGGCTGAGGATCTGGGCAGTACAGCCTATTTTGACAATGCGGCGGCGGAACAGATGGCAGTGACCTTTCCCTATATCCTTACCAGTGATGTATTGCGTCGGGAGATTGCCCGGGATATGGGAGGGTCGGTTACCGGCAGCATCGAGGCCACTGTGATGGAGAATACCAATCTGCTGACTATTTCCGTGACGGATACCGATGCGGAGAGAGCTTATGTGACCTTGCAGGCTGTGGTGAAGAATTATCCCTCTATTTCGGAGGTTATCTTGGGGAAGATCTATATGGAGCAGCTGGATGAGACAGGGATTCCCCCTTCTCCCATCAATCCTCCCGATTTCAAACGAAGTGCAATGAAGGGAGGTCTGCTGGGCTTTGGCCTGGCCGCCCTGTGGACGGCGGTTTTGGTGGTGACTCGGAGGACCGTGCGCAAGGAGGCGGATATCCGGAAACGCCTGCATACCCGTTGCCTGGGAGTGGTTCCTGAGGTAGGAGGAAGGCGGCGGACGCACCGGTCGCGGCTGCGGATGATCCTGACAGAGCCCAAATACGAGGACAGACTGCAGGAGCCTTTGCGGATGATCCGCAATAAGATTGAATACAATGCCCATGAATATAAGGCCAAGACCTTCCTGATTACCAGTGCCCTGGCCGGGGAGGGAAAGAGTACCGTTGCGGTGAATCTTGCCATCTCCCTGGCTCAGGCGGGTCAGAAGGTGGTCCTCATTGACTGCGACCTTCGGCATCCCACGGGACGTATCATCCTGGGTCTGGAGGAAGGAGAGGGACTGCGGGAGATCCTGGAGGACAAGGCAGATATGCAGAATTGCCTGATGAGCGCCGGTGCTCTGAACCTGGAGTCCGACCTGAATCTGATCTTCCTCCCGGGTGGACAGCCCCTGGATGACGGCTCCGAGCTTTTGGGTTCCCAGCATATGAGGGACCTGATCCAGACCATGGAGGATTGGGCGGATTATGTTATTTTGGACAGTGCCCCTGCCGGTTTGCTCACCGATGCTGTAGTTCTGGCTCAATATGCCGATGCTGCCGTCCTGGTGGTGCGCAAGGACTTCGCCCGGGTGGATACTATTATGGACGGACTGGAACACCTGGCAGAGAGCCATATCCAGGTGGTGGGAAGCGTTTTGAATGGGGTGTAAGCCTTCGAGGTCTGATGGAGGTAAGGGATGAAGATATTGGATACCCGGGCCTATCTCTCTGTGGTGCAGGAGCTTACGGAGGCCGGAAATGAGGTGGCTGTCCGCATTGCAGGCTGCAGCATGGTTCCCTTCCTGGCAGATGGCAGAGACAGTGTCTGCCTGGCCAAGCCCCAGAAACCCCTGAAGAGGGGGGACATGGTTTGTTATCGGAGGCTGGATGGAAGCTTTGTCCTCCACCGGATCTGCAGGGTGCGGCCGGAGGGATATTATATCGTGGGGGACGGTCAGCAGGAGCTGGAGGGTCCCGTAGCCCGAGAGCAAATCTTCGCCCGGGTGATCCGGGTGAACCGAAAGGGAAGATGGATCGGAGAAGAGAATTTCTGCTGGCGCTTCTTTGCCGGTGCCTGGCTGCGCTTGCGTCCCTTCCGATACCTTATTCTGAAACTATACGGAGCCCTGCCCCGCCTGCATAGCCTTGGTACATCAGGCCGCCGATAAGCGGATCCCGAGGTTGCCTGTCCGCAAATCCGATGGCACAGGCGCAAAAGCTTAGAGGCAGCCAGCGGGGGAATGGCTGGTGAGGCAGACAGTCCTGGGAGGATGATCGCAATATTATGAATTCTCTGAAAACGCTCATATCCCGTTGGCGGGAGGGAACCTTTCCGGAGATCCTGGATGACTGGAAATGGATCTTCACCTACAGCTTTCGTTTTAAATGGCAGATCCTGGCTTATGTCCTGCTGGGAGTGGCCAGTACATCCCTGGGGCTTGCCTCCAGTGTGGCGGGGAAATATCTCATTGATATTATCACCGGCTACCGCATCAGCGATCTTCCCGCAGCTATCCTGATCCTGGTGGGAGGAAGTCTCTTAAGTCTTTTCTTTGAAAATATCATCAGCCGCATTGCTGCCAGGCTGACTATCGATATCCGCAATGAGATCCAGGGGGAGGTATTTGCCCGGGTGATGGATGCGGATTGGATGGCCTTGGGCAAGTATAGCAACGGCGATCTTCTGAATCGCTTCAACGACGATATGCAGACGGTAGGCAGCAACGCAGTCAGCTGGCTTCCCACCGTGATTCTCTCCCTCTATCGTTTCTGCGCAACTTTCTGCGTGATCTTTTACTATGACAAGATAATGGCCTTCCTTGCCCTGGGAAGTCTGCCCTTCCTTCTTCTGGCCTCCCGAACTATGATGCGCAGACAAAGGGAATATTCCAAAAAGGTCAAGGAGACCTCCAGTGGGTTGATGGCCTTCGAGGTGGAGGCCTTCTACCATATTGATACGGTAAAGGCCTTTGATGCCACAGACATTTACCGGAAGAATCTTAGCCGCTGGCAGGAAAAATGGCAGGATATCGGGATGAAATACAATCTTTTCACCATACAGACCAATATCCTCCTGTCCTTGGTGGGCATGGTGGTGCAGCTGGCCTCCTTCGGCTACTGCCTCTTCCTGCTGTGGAACCGAACCATTTCCTTCGGAACCATGAGCCTCTTCCTTCAGCAGAAGAATAGTCTCACCAGCGCCTTCAACAGCCTGGTATCCCTGGTACCCTCCTTCCTCAGCTCCTCGGTATCCGCTCACCGGATCCGGGAATTAGCTTCCCTGCCTGGGGAGCTGCACCTGGAAGGGGAGAGCAGTGGTCAGTGGTCAGTGGATAGTGGTCAGGGGGCAGGGGTTAGTGGTCAGGGGGCAGTGGACAGTGGTCAGGGGGCAGTGGTTAGTGGGCAGATGGGTAGGAAGGGGGTTCGGGTTCGGTTGGAGCAGGTGGAGTTTGCTTATTTGGAGGGGAAGTCGGTTCTGCGGGAATCCTCTCTTGTGGCTGATTCTGGGGAGATTGTTGCTTTGGTAGGGCCCTCCGGAGAGGGGAAGACAACGGTGATCCGCCTCCTTTTGGGTCTGGTTTATCCGGAAAGGGGAGAGGTCTTCCTGGAGGCCGAAGGGGAGAGGGTTATGGTGAATGCGGATACCCGCCGATATTTCGCCTATGTGCCCCAGGGCAATACTATCCTGTCCGGCACCATAGCAGACAATCTTCGCCTGACCAAGGCGGAGGCCACGGAGGAGGAGATGATGGAGGCCCTGAAAGCCGCCTGTGCCTGGGAATTCGTAGAAAAGATGCCAAAGGGTCTCTACAGCAGTCTGGGAGAGAAGGGAAGGGGTCTGTCAGAGGGGCAGGCCCAGAGAATCGCCATCGCCAGAGCCCTGCTGCGGGATGCACCGGTACTCTTGATGGATGAGGCTACCTCGGCCTTGGATGTGGCCACGGAACGGCGGGTCCTTCGCAGTCTTATGGAGAGCCAGCCGGGGCGAACCTGTATCCTCACAACCCACAGACCTAGTGTCCTATCCATGTGTCAGAGGGTCTATCGGGTGGTGGACAGCCGGATTACTGAACTGGATGAGGAAGAAGCCAGCCGCATGGCTATGGATTTCTAATCATTGGCAGGGCAGATCCTTGGGGAGGTGATGCAAAATGATAGATATACATACACACATCCTGCCGGGAATCGATGACGGTTCTCAGGATATGGAGGAATCTCTGGAAATGGCCCGCATGGCGGCGGAGTGCGGAGTGGGAACCATGATTGCCACTCCCCATTGCAACCTGGGCGGCTCCATGGATAATTATTATAATAGCAGCTGGCAGCGCGTATTTGATCGGACGGCGGCCGCCATAAGGGCGGAGGGTATCCCTTTGACCCTGCTGGCTGGTATGGAAGTATTTGCCACCTTTGATCTTCCTTCCCTCCTGCGGGAGGGGAGGATACTCACCTTGAATCGCAGTTCCTACCTGCTGGTGGAATTCGATTTTGAGGAGGAGGAGGGCTTTGTCAGAGCTATCCTGGAGAAGCTGGTGGATATGAGGCTGATTCCGGTCATCGCTCATGGGGAGAGATACCATTTCATGCAGGATATGCCGGAATTGGCAGATCTTTTCCGGAAAATGGGCTGTCATATTCAGGTGAATCGGGGCAGCTTCCAGGGGAGATTCGGACCTGATGCGGAGCGAACCGCCTATGAGCTTATGGACAGACAGCAGATCTGGGCGGTGGCCAGCGACGCCCATGGCGCCCTCCGCCGAACTCCCGTCTTAGACGAGGTTCGCCAGGAGCTTTTGGATAGCTATCCCCGTCAGCAGGTGCATGCCCTCTTTACTACCAACCCGAGGATCCTCTGCGATGCGCAGAAGAGCCCCGGCAGGTAGACAGGAAGAAGCTGGCATAGAGGCTCTGGTAGGCGGTTATGAAATAGTATGATGAGGTAGTGGGATGAGAAAATTTTACAAGAAGCATAGGAAGCTGAAGATTGCCTTGACCATTGTGATCTTGCTGCTGTTAGCGCTTGCCGTCACCATCGGTGTGATGCTCTGGCAGATCTACAAGGATGCTGTTAAGGTGGTGCCCAAGGATCAGGTGGATTATACGGCGTCGGAGGTGCAGATTGCACAGGAGGATCCGAAGGACGATGAGGTGGTCAATGTCCTGCTGGTGGGCTCCGATTCCCGGGATCCGGATCTGGATCTGGGCCGGTCTGACAGTATGATGCTCCTGTCCTACAACAAGACCCAAAACAGGGCTTCTGTGGTATCTTTTCTTCGTGACACCCTGGTGGATATTGAAGGCTACGGCAAGAGCCGTCTGGGTCATACTATGGCCTACGGTGGTGTGGGTCTGACGGTGAATACTATCAACTCTACCTTTGATCTGGATATCCAGAATTATATTACCATTAATTTTGAGAGTCTGGTCAGCGTCATTGATCAGATGGGCGGCATTACGGTGCAGATTAATGCAGAGGAAGCAGAGTATTACCGGGAAAATGGCATGCCGGATATCGAGGAGGGAGAGGTGGCGATGACTGGCTCTCAAGCCCTGGCCTACGCTCGCAACCGTACCCTGGGAGGAGACTTTGCCCGTACCCGCCGCCAGAGAACCGTGATGTACGGTGTCTATCAAAAGTTCCGGGAGAATCCCGACCCCTCCAATATTCTGTCCCTGATCAACTTCTGTGTAGGTCAGGTCAAGACCAATATGTCTGTCACAGACATCTACAACCTGGCCATGTCCATCCTCCAGGCTGACAATTTGGATGTGCGCCAAAGCTACATCCCCAACGAGGGGCTCTATACCGACGTCACCTACAACGGTATGGCCGTCCTGGAGATTGACCTGGAGGCCAACAAGGAATACCTCCATAAGCTCCTCTATCCGGGTCAGGAATGAGGGGCAAGCTGGTATCTGCAAGTAGGGCGATAGCCCGGATTGCAGATACTGGCGGCGACTGCGGGAGCACGTAGTGCGGAGCAGTCGGCTTTCCTGCGTAGTGGTGCGGGACAATGCCCAGCATGGGGGGTACTTGAAAAAATGAAATCCTTGTATTTCTTGACTGTGAAGTTTTACTGTGCTAAACTGTAGAAGGTGTGTAAGGATTGAGATGCAGGACTCTGACCAAATGTTTAGGAGGACCCTTTTATGAGTAAGAAAATACATACAGAAGCAGTGGATCAGCTCTTCGAGGCAGTGCTCTGTCTGAAGGATAAGGCAGAATGCTATACCTTTTTCGAGGATGTATGCACGGTGAATGAGCTTCTCTCCCTGTCCCAGCGCTTTGAGGTGGCCAAAATGCTGCGGGAGAAGAAAACCTACCTGGAGATCTCGGAGAAGACCGGCGCCTCCACGGCAACCATCAGCCGGGTAAACCGTTCTCTGACCTATGGAAATGATGGGTATGAGATGGTATTCCGGCGGTTGGAGTCGGGAAAGGAAGAGTAGAGAAGAACAGAAGCAGCCTGTTTCGTTGATAGGACAAGGCTTGGGGGAGTTAGTCCTTCACTGAGCAATCAGGTCGATGAAAGTCGACTTTCCGGTGGCACTATTGCCTCGAAGGATCGTTAAATTGCGGCGAATGGAAAACTTATATTGTATGCGGTTGTTTTGGACTATTATGTCATGGCTTCCCTTCATTTTATTACCACCTTATTGTGCCCTTCAAACATATCGTGCTGCTATTTCAGCGAGATCTCCCATATTATCGACTTCTTGACCATTATTTAACACCTTGACCTGTAATTTGCGGTCACCAAAATCCATGATATGACGAAGATTAATAGTAATATCCTGCTTTTTTGCGATCGCAAGAATCCAACGGGCACAGTTATCCCCACAA
>CAVJHW010000100.1:0-9257 GCA_963649395.1 Coriobacteriaceae bacterium
GATTCTATGGGTCCAGACCGGACGGAAGGGTGAAGACCTTTTCCAGAGGGGGTTCTGACATTACCGGCTCTCTGGTAGCCAAGGCGGTCCATGCGGATCTTTACGAGAACTGGACGGATGTATCCGGCTTTCTGGTGACGGATCCCAGGATTGTCAAGGATCCGGTTACTATTTCCACCATTACCTATCGGGAAATGAGGGAATTATCTTATATGGGGGCTACGGTGCTCCATGAGGACGCTATTTTTCCCCTGCGCAGGGAAGGAATTCCTATCAATGTACGGAATACCAACGATCCCTCCAATCCGGGAACCATGATCGTGGAGAGTACCTGCAACAAGCCCAAATATACCATTACCGGTATCGGCGGCAAGAAGGGATTTGCCTCCATTACCATAGAGAAAGCGATGATGAACTCGGAGATCGGCTTCGGTCGGAAGGTGCTGCAGGTATTCGAAGAAAATGGCCTTTCCTTCGAGCATACACCCTCTGGGATCGATACCTTTACCGTCTATGTCCATCAGACGGAATTTGAATCTAAGGAGCAGCAGATCATTGCCGGTTTGCATCGGGCAGTGCAACCGGATCTCATAGAATTGGAGTCGGATCTGGCTCTGATCGCCGTAGTGGGTCGGGGAATGCGCAGAACCCGGGGGACGGCAGGACGCATCTTCTCTGCTCTTGCCCATGCCCATGTCAACGTTAAGATGATTGACCAGGGATCTTCAGAATTGAACATTATCATTGGTGTGGAGAACCGTGATTTTGAGACAGCCATCCAGGCGATCTATGATATCTTTGTATTAGCACAGCTGTAGGAAATGAGGACGACCCCATGAAGAGAGTATTATTGAAGTTAAGCGGAGAAGCACTGGCCGGAGACAAGAAGACCGGCTTTGATGAGGCGGTGGTAACAGAAGTAGCCCGGCAGGTAAAGATCTTGACCCAGGAGGGTGTTCAGGTGGCTATCGTCATCGGAGGCGGTAATTTCTGGCGGGGAAGGACCAGCAAGAATATTGACCGTACCAAGGCGGACCAGATCGGTATGCTGGCTACGGTGATGAATTGCATCTATGTATCTGAGATTTTCCGCTCTCAAGGGATGAAGACAGCGGTTCTGACCCCCTTTGTCTGCGGAGAATTCACCAAGCTCTTCTCCAAGGATCGTGCGAACAAGTATTTTGACCATGATATGGTGGTATTTTTCGCCGGAGGTACTGGGCATCCCTATTTTTCCACCGATACCGGCGCAGCCCTGCGAGCCATAGAGATTGAAGCAGAGGCCATTCTTTTGGCCAAGGTGGTGGATGGGGTCTATGACAGCGATCCGAAAGACAATCCGAAGGCAAAGAAGTATTCAGAGATCTCTATTCAGGATGTGATCGATCAGCAGCTGCAGGTGGTGGATCTGACGGCATCCATCCTCTGCATGGAGCAGAAGATGCCCCTCATTGTCTTTGGCCTGAATGAGAAGGATAGCATTGTCAATGCAGCGCATGGCATCATTACCGGCACAAGAGTGACCGTATAAGGATAGGGTATAAGGAGGTTTTTGCAGAATGAACGAGAGAATCCAGACCTATGACACGAAGATGACGAAGACTTTGGCCAACTTAAGCAGCGAGCTGGGAACCATCCGGGCAGGACGGGCTAATCCCCATGTTCTGGATCGCATTACGGTAGATTACTATGGGGTAGCAACCTCTCTTCAGCAGGTGGCAAATATCACGGTTCCGGAGGCAAGAATGATTCAGATTCAGCCCTGGGAATCTTCTTTGATCAAGGATATTATGAAGGCTATTCAGACTTCAGAGCTGGGCATCAATCCCAATACCGACGGCAAGGTGGTTCGCTTGGTATTTCCGGAGCTGACGGAGGAGCGCAGAAAAGAACTGGTGAAGGATGTGAAGAAGAAGGGGGAGGCTGCCAAGGTAGCTGTCCGCAACATCCGCCGGGATGCCAATGACGCTTTTAAGAAGCTGGAGAAGGAAGATGTGTCTGAGGATGAGATCAAGAAGCTGGGAGAAGAGATCCAGAAGCTGACCGATAAATATATCAAGGACATTGATAAGACGGTAGAAGAGAAGTCCAAGGAGATTATGACCGTATAAAGCAGCAAAAGGGGGGCGGGCAGATATCATTGCCGCCTCCCTTTTACACACAAGAGGTGTTTTTTATGAAGTTACCGAATCATGTCGCCATTATATTGGATGGCAATGGGCGCTGGGCCCAGAAGAAGGGGATGCCGCGCAGCTACGGTCATGTGGTGGGCTGCGATAATCTGGAGAAGATGTGTAATATCATTCGGGAGATGGGAATCCGCTATTTGACGGTCTATGCCTTTTCTACGGAGAACTGGAAGCGTTCGCAGGATGAGGTGAAGGTGCTGATGAACCTCTTTCGCCGTTATCTCAAGCGGTGTGAGAGAAGTGCCAGGAAGAACCAGATGAGAGTGAAAATCATCGGCGACCCCCAGGGACTGGACACGGATATCCGCAGAAGTATTCAGGAGTTGGAGGATATGTCCAAGGATTATGACAAGATGTTCTTCCAGATTGCCTTGAATTACGGGGGGCGAGATGAGATTCTTCGGGCGGCCACCAGGCTGGCAGCGGATGCCAGGCAGGGGCTTTTGCCAGAAGGAAAAGTGAGTGAGGAGACCTTCGAATCCTATCTGGATACAGCCGGAATTCCGGATCCGGATCTTTTGATTCGCACCAGCGGGGAGGAACGCCTGTCCAACTTTCTGCTCTGGCAGCTGGCCTATACGGAGTTCTATTTTACGGATGTTCCCTGGCCTGCTTTTCACAAGGAGGATTTGCTCCGGGCCATTGATAAGTTCAATGGAAGAGACAGAAGATATGGAGGCGTGGAAAAATGTTTGTAACCCGATTGGTGAGTGGCATTGTATTGGTGGCAGTGGCCTTGTTGACCATATGCAGCGGCGGATGGGTTCTTTTCTTTACCCTGCTGGCCCTATCTTTGATCGGAGCCGGTGAGCTCTATCGAGCCATGAAGGTTCGAGAAGCTCGCTCCTTTGGCCTTTTGGAGACTATGGGATATGTTAGCATTGCCCTGTATTATATAAGCCTGGTGGTGCAGGAGGGCGCTTATCAGCTGATGGCGGTCATTCTGGGACTGATCCTCCTGATGTTTGTCTATGTCTTTGCCTACCCCCGTTATCATGCCCACCAGGTTATGGCGGCATTTTTTGGACTGGTTTATGTAGGAGTCATGCTGGCCTGCATCTATCAGACCCGAATGCTGGAGGGAGGCCGCTATCACGTCTGGCTGATCTTCCTATGCTCCTGGGGCTGCGATACCTGTGCCTATTGTGTGGGTATGCTGTTGGGCAAGCACAAGATGGCACCGATTCTCAGCCCCAAGAAGTCCGTGGAAGGGGCTGTCGGAGGTGTAATAGGGGCCATACTCCTGGGAATCATCTATGCTGCATGCACCAAGGGGCCTTTCCTGGAATATGCCATTATCTGCGGGGTAGGAGCCCTGATCTCCATGGTGGGGGATCTGGCAGCCTCTGCTATCAAGAGAAATATGGAAATCAAGGATTACGGCAAGTTGATCCCGGGTCATGGCGGCATTCTGGATCGCTTTGACAGCGTGATCTTCACCGCACCGGTAATCTATTATCTGGCTGTGATACTGATGTGAGCAGGGAGTGGGGAGCAGTCGGCTTTCATTCCTAGTGGTAGGGAGCACAGAACAATCCGTGTAACCCCAGGCTCGGGTGTTATGACACCCCAACCGTGTTTTCGTGTACGAAAGTAGGTGATAGTTTGCAATTTGTGATTGCAATTCTGATATTAAGTGCAGTAATTATCTTTCATGAACTGGGGCATTTCCTCCTGGCCAAGGCCAATCACATTGTTGTGACGGAATTCGCTGTGGGAATGGGTCCCAAGCTTCTGTCCTTCAAGAAGGGGGAAACGACCTACGCCTGGAAGCTCCTGCCCTTTGGAGGTTCCTGTTCCATGCTGGGGGAGGATGCAGAAGAGAATGGAGCGGGCAGCTTCAACCATGCTTCCGTATGGAGACGGATGACGGTCATCGCTGCAGGCCCCATCTTCAACTTTCTGATGGCCTTTCTGGTATCTATCATCGTTATCAGTGTGGTAGGAGCAGATCCTGCCCGGGTGACGGAGGTGGGAGAGGACTCTCCGGTGGCGGAGGCTGGTTTACAGGTAGGAGATCGGATTACCCGTTACCAGGGGAATGGGATTGCCAATGGGCGGGAGCTGTATACGGATATTAATATGGATGGGGTTCCCTTGCATACGGTCACTCTGACTTATGAAAGAGACGGGAGCTCCCATACCATCACCTATGTTCCGGAGACCGTTACCCGGTGGCTGCTGGGATATTCCTATGATCCCAGCGCAGACCAGGCGGAGATTTCCTCCCTTAACAAGGGGTATCCCATGGAGCAGGCAGGATGCCAGGTGGGGGATGTCATCATTGCTGTGGATGGCAATGCCATCGAAACAGGCGCGGACCTGTCGGCCTACCTGGAGGAACATCCCCTGGATGGAGCTGAGGTGAACATTACCTACCTTCGGGATGGGCTGGAATATGAGACAGAGATGACACCGGTAGAGACCACGTCTGCTATCCTGGGCTTTAACTTCAACCTGGCTCGGGAGAAAATGTCCCCCCTGCAAACCTTGCGGTACAGCTTTGGGGAGATGAATTATTGGGTACATTTAACCATCAAATCCCTGGCCAGCCTGATTAGGGGCAACTTTTCTCTGAATGACCTATCTGGTCCCATCGGGGTGGTGAATACCATTGGTCAAGTCTATGAGGAGTCAAAGAGTGCGGGAAATGTGGCTGTCAGCATGACCATGCTCAATATGATGATCCTTCTGGCTGCCAACCTTGGAGTCATGAACCTGCTGCCTTTGCCTGCCCTGGACGGAGGTCGGCTCATCTTCCTAATCATCGAGGCAATTCGGAGAAAACCTGTGAAACGCAGCGTGGAAGGCATGATCCATTTCGCCGGTCTGATGCTCTTGATGGCCTTAATGGTCTACGTGGCCTTTAATGATGTCCGGAAGATCTTCTAGGAGGAAGGAGGGCTGCCTATGCTTACAAGAAAACTGCCGGTGGGAATCGACAGCTTTGAGAAACTGCGCAGGGAGGATTTCTATTACGTAGATAAAACAGGATTAATTGCAGAGCTTTTGCAGAATTGGGGAGAGGTCAATCTTTTCACGCGCCCCCGCAGGTTCGGAAAAACCCTGAACATGAGTATGCTGAAGGCTTTCCTTGAAATTGGCGGAGACAAAACCCTCTTCCAGGGACTGTCCATTCTCCAGAATAAGGAGCTGTGTGAAAATTACATGGGGAAATTTCCCCTGGTATTCCTGTCCCTCAAGGGTGTAGATGGGCTTACCTTCGAAACAGCATACCATTCCCTGGGGGAAATCATTCGTCAGGAGGCCTTGCGTCTGCAATTTCTGGGCAGTAGTGAAAAATTGACTGCCCATGAGCTGAAATCGCTGGAACGGATATGGAATGATGATTATGGTGAAATGGATATTCGCAACAGCCTTTTGATGCTCAGCACGCTTTTGGAAAAGCATTATGGTCAGAAGGTTATTCTTCTGATTGATGAATATGATGTTCCCTTGGACAAGGCTTATGCCCATGGCTACTATGAACAGATGATTGATCTGATCCGAGCCATGTTCAGTGGAGCATTGAAGACCAATGACAGCCTTTTTTTCGCTGTATTGACCGGATGCCTGCGTGTATCTAAGGAAAGCATCTTCACGGGTCTCAATAATATGATGGTACATTCCATTTCGGATGTGGGCTTTCAGGAATATTTTGGTTTTACCGATGAAGAGGTTCGGCAGATATTGTTAGACTATGGTTTAGAGGAGCATTATGCACAAATCCGTGAATGGTACGATGGTTATCGGTTTGGCAGCCAAAATGTCTACTGTCCCTGGGACGTGATTAACTATTGTTATGCATTGCGCAGTGATCCAGAGGCAGAACCCAAAGCTTATTGGATGAATACCAGCGGCAATGATATGGTGCGCTGCTTGATTAGTAAGAGCACGGATGCCACGACGCAGATGGAGATAGAGCGCTTGCTTGCAGGAAAATCCATCTCTAAGACTTTAAATGAGAACCTGACTCATAACGAGATCAAGGCTAATATCGAAAACCTTTGGAGTCTCTTATATATGACTGGTTATCTGACTGCGGAAGGCAGACCCTCCGGCGGCAGGTATTCCTTGCGTATTCCCAACCGTGAGGTATGTCAGGTCTACAAACAGCAGGTGCGAAATTGGTTCCAGGACAGAGCCAGTGCGGAATCGGGGCGCTTGACGGACTTGTATACAGCTTTCGAAAACGGAGACACGGAGGGAATCACCGCTTTCCTGAATCAACAGCTTCTGGATACAGTGAGCTTCTATGACGCCCAGGAATCCTTCTACCATGGTTTTCTCCTGGCCTTGCTGAGTACCTGTGTGAATTGGTACGTATCCTCAAACGATGAAACCGGAAGGGGAAGAAGTGACATCCTTGTGGAACGAAAAGACCGCAAGCTGGGTTTTGTGGTGGAAGTGAAGGAAGTAAAAGACAGGAACAAACTTGATGATGCTTGTCGGGTTGCTTTGAGGCAAATAGAGGAAAAGGATTATACAGCTCTATTGCGCCGTTATCGTATGAAGGAGATCCGCGCTTATGGCATCGCATTTTGGGAGAAGGAATGTCGGATTATGGCCATGGATTCTTAGAAGCAAGGGGGGAATATTATGATTTATGGGAAGCCAAGGATTGCACCTACGGCACGTGCCGCCAGGGAGTCTGTCATCTTGGGAGATGTCACTATCGGGGAGAAGAGCAGCGTCTGGTATTATAGTGTGCTGCGGGGGGATGAATCCTCCATTACCATAGGAAATGAAACGAATATTCAGGAAAATTGCATGATTCACGTCAGCCATGCCCACCCGGTTGTGGTGGGGGATGGCGTGACGGTGGGACATCATGCCATTCTCCACAGCTGCAAGATTGGGGATGGCTCCTTAATCGGTATGGGAGCCATTCTCTTGGATGGGGCAGAGATCGGGCGGGAATGCCTGGTGGCTGCCGGAAGCCTGGTTACAGGCAAGCTCAAGGTGCCGGAGGGCTCTCTGGTCATGGGAAGCCCGGCCAAGGTGGTAAGACCCTTGACGGTGGAAGAGCGGCAGAGCCTGCGAGAGAGTAAGGAAACCTATGTGCGGTTGTCTGAGCAACTGACCTGGGAGCCCCTCCGGGACTTTTAAAGCAGCTCGTGGTAGTAGGGGCAGATGTCCTCGTAGTGGCCGTCTTTCATGCGAAAGCCTTTGGGGATCACCCCTAATTGGTTGAAGCCTAAGCGTTCATAGAGGTGGCGGGCATGGATGTTGGTGGCTACTACTGCATTGAATTGGAGGACACCAAAGCCCAGTCGCTTTCCCTGTACCAGACAGTCAGAGACCAGTTTTTCTCCGATATGAAGCCCCCGAAGAGCAGAGTCTACGGCATAGCTGGCGTTACAAATATGTCCGCACCGACCTACGTTATTGGGATGGAGGATATAGAGCCCCAGGATGGCTCCCGTCTCCGGATCCTCGGCGACGGCACTGTAGGTTTGAGAACCAAAAAAATCCCTGCCGGTCTCTGCAGTGAGGCATTCCTCCTGAGGAAATGCGATGCCATCCTCCACTACCTTATTCCAGATCCGGATCATATCCGGCAGGTCAGCCTCTGTATATTGCCTGACGATGATATTCATACATGAACACTCCTTTCTACATTAAACAAGTACTCATTCTATCACTCCACCAGAGAAATATGCAAGTCCGGAAAGAAAGAAATTGGTTACAGTGTCAAAGTGGATATCCACAAGAGGAGGATTTGATGGCTGGACGAGTTGTCACAGTGAAGATTGTTGAAAAGGATGCGGGAATCAAGATAGAATCTTACTTGAAGCGCATGCTTGGATTTTCTCCTAAACAGATCAGCCGTTTGAAGTTCCGGAGGGATGGAATCCGGGTCAATGGTCATCAACAGAGGGTGACTTATGTGCTGCAGACGGGGGATTGCCTGCAGCTGCTGACGCAGGCGGGAAGTATGGAGGGCTTACTGCCCAAGAAGGTTGGCAAGGATCCTATGGCAGCGAAAAAAACAGGGGAGGATAAAGCTGTGGCGCAAACCTCTTCCCTGCAGATTTTGTACGAGGACCAGGATCTTCTTCTGGTCTGTAAGCCACCCGGTCTGGTCTGTCATCCCTCTCATGGGCATCACGGAGATACCTTGGCCAATCAAGTGGCAGATTATGCAGCCTGCCAGGGGGAGAATTGGTCTATTCGCATGGTTGGCAGACTGGACAAGGATACTTCGGGTATTGTAGTCTTTGGGAAAAATGCGGAGACTGCCGCACTTCTTGCCCGTCAAAGGGAGCGAGGAGAATTGAAAAAGGCCTATCTCGCCCTGGCAGAGGGGCATTTCTCATGTACGAAAGGGTTAATTGATCTTCCCATAGCAAGGGAGAAGGGCAGTTTGATGCGGATGCGAATCGATCCGGAGGGGAAATCTGCCTTTACCTCCTATCAGGTTCTGCATGAGGAGGAGGATTCTTCACTGCTGCTGGTGCAATTGCTGCAAGGCCGAGGGCGTACCCACCAGATAAGGGTTCATCTGGCCAGTCTGGGACATCCCCTGGTGGGAGATCCCCTGTACGGAAACCTGTCACTTCCTTGGAAGAGAGAATCCCTGGGGAACCATCAGAAGCCGGATCGCCGCAGGGCCAGTGAGTGCCTAGCTCTTCATGCCTGGCGAGTTGAATTTCGCCACCCCTTTTCCGGCAGACGGATTGAGGTGAAAGCTCCTCTGCCGAAATGGTGTGGTAGACAGGGCATGAAATTCGGGAAGGGAAACGGGAAGGAAAGGGGTTAGACAGATGAAGAAAATTGTAATTTTCGGCTCCACCGGCTCTATCGGAACCCAGACACTGGACGTGGTGCGGGAGAAGGGGGATATAGAGGTTTTGGGCTTAAGTGCCTATCATAACATGGACTTATTGGAGAGGCAGATGAGGGAATTTCATCCCCGGCTGGCGGTGGCCGGTACGGAAGCCCATGCTAGGGATCTGAGGGTAAAGACGGCAGATTTGAACATTCCTATTGCTTCTGGCATGGAGGGCTTGCTGGAGATGGCCAGGATGGAGGAGGCAGATCTGGCGGTAACAGCAGTGGTAGGAA
>CAVJHW010000101.1:0-9237 GCA_963649395.1 Coriobacteriaceae bacterium
AGCAGCCGGGCTGAGGGCACGCTTGCGTGCACCGAAGCACGGATATTTGCCGGGCAAGCCGGTATGCGCAAGGAGGGCGAGAGCCCGGATTGTGCTTACCGGCGGCAGCTGCGGGAGCACGAAGTGCGGAGCAGCTGACTTTTATCAGTAAAGGGATGGAACCCGGCAAGCAGCCGGGCTGAGGGCACGCCCCCAAGGGGACTAGCGTTGCGTCGCTTGCGTGCACCGAAGCACGGATATTAGGAGGTTTATTATGGCAGAGAACAGGAATTCCGCAAGGAACACGTATACGATATATGATGACCATACGGTGGGAACCGTGCAGATCGCAGACGAGGTGGTGGCTATCATCGCCGGTTTGGCGGCGACAGAGATCGACGGCGTGGCTTCCATGGCCGGTAATATCACCAATGAGCTGGTGGGCAAGCTGGGAATGAAGAGCCTGTCCAAGGGTGTGAAGGTGGATGTGCTGGAGGGGGTGGTCAGTGTGAGGCTGGCCTTGAATATCAAATACGGCTACAACATCCCGGATACTAGCCGGAAGGTGCAGGAGAGGGTGAAGTCGGCCATTGAGAACATGACAGGACTGGAAGTGGCGGATGTGAATGTCAGCATCGCTGATGTGGTGCTGGAATCCGGCAGATAAGAAGCAGGGCAGAGGCAGAAGATGAAGCGCAGTGAATTAAGAGAGACAATTTTCAAGCTATTGTTTATGGCACAGTTCAACAGCCGGGAGGAGATGCCGGAACAGGTGAGGATGTACCTGGAATCTCTGGAGGCGGGCCGGGAGGATGCCTCCTATACGAAGAGTCCCACTCCAGAGGAAGAGGCCTATATGCGGGAGAAGTACGGGAAAGTGCAGGAACTGCTGCCGGAGATTGATCAGGAACTGAATCGGGTTTCCGAAGGCTGGAAGACCAGCCGCATGAACAAGGTGGATCTGACTATCCTGCGGCTGGCAGTCTATGAGATGAAGTACGATGCGGAGGTTCCGGTGGGGGTTGCCATCAACGAGGCAGTGGAGATTGCCAAGCGCTTCGGAGGAGAGGATTCTGCTTCCTTTGTCAACGGAATTCTGGGCAAAATTGCCAGGGAGGAAACGGACACTCAGTGAACCAGGCAAATGTATATTCTGTAGGCCAAGTCAATGCCTATATCAAGAATATGTTTCAGCAGGACTTCCTCCTGCGAAGGATCTCTGTCAAGGGGGAGGTCAGCAATTGCAAATACCATCATTCCGGCCATATTTATTTCACTCTGAAGGATCAGACGGGGGCTATGGCCTGTGTTATGTTCGCCGGAGCCCGGCGGGGGTTGGCCTTTCAGATGCAGGATGGAGATCAGGTGGTGGTCACCGGCAGTCTGGATGTCTATGAGCGGGATGGTCGTTATCAGCTCTATGCCAGGGAGATCGTCCTAGCGGGGGCTGGTCTTCTCTATGAGCGTTTTCTGGCTTTGAAGGCAGAGCTGGAAGAGATGGGCATGTTTGCCCCGGAATACAAGCAGTCGATTCCTGCCTATGTGCGAAAGCTGGGCATTGTCACGGCCCCTACCGGGGCTGCCGTGCGGGATATCCAGAATATTGCCTATAGGAGGAATCCCTATATCCAGCTGATCCTTTATCCGGCTCTGGTTCAGGGCGAGGGAGCAGTGGAAAGCATTGTCACCGGTCTGCGGGTCTTGGACGGACTGGGTTTGGACGTCATTATCGTAGGTCGAGGCGGCGGTTCCATAGAGGATCTCTGGGCCTTTAACGAGGAAGCTGTGGCAAGAGCTATCTTCAACTGTCATACGCCGGTGATTTCTGCTGTTGGTCACGAGACGGATGTGACCATTGCGGACTTTGTGGCAGATCTGCGAGCCCCCACCCCTTCTGCAGGTGCAGAATTGGCAGTGGCAGATGTGGGGGAATTGTTGAGGCGAATGGAGAGCTTGTCCCGTCGGCTGCAGACAGCGGCTTTGGGTCATATCAGCGATTGGCGGGCAGAGCTGGAGTCTTGGAGACGACGCTGGCTCTATCTCAGTCCGGAGAATCAGATTCGGGAGAAACGGCAGAGATTAGTGGATCTGGACAATCGTCTGCAGGAAGCCGGTCAGCGGATGCTGACGGACAAGCGACACAGACTGCAGCTCCTGATTCAGAGAATGGAGAGCCTGTCCCCCTTAAGCAAGCTGAATCAGGGCTTTTCCTACGTGGAGGATGGCCGGGGTCGCAATGTATCCTCTGTGGAGCAGGTGAGCCGGGAGGACCAGGTAAGAATCCGGGTAAGGGATGGCTGTATGCAAGCCAGGATTCTGGAAATAGAAAAATACCCAGAGGGAGATGAGCCAGGGGCGGGGTCGGTCAAGGGGAGGATATCATGAAAGAAGAGAAGCAGAAGGCTGCGGATTCTCTCGATCTGGAGAAGGCCTTTGAACGTCTGGAGGAGTTGGCGGGGAGGCTGGAGACCCGGGGGATCCCCCTGGAGGAGTCCTTTGCCCTCTACAAGGAGGGAATGGAGCTGCTGAAGCAATGCAGTGAGAAGATCGACAGGGTGGAGAAGAAGATGCTCCAGGTGAATGAGAAGGGAGAATTCAGTGAATTTTAAGGAAGACCTGCATCGAAGAATCGAAGAGGTGGAGGCCGTGGTGCTGGACTATCTGCCCCGGCCGGAGGGCTGTCCCTCCAGGCTCATCGAGGCCATGAATTATAGTATGACGGCAGGGGGGAAGCGCCTGCGTCCCCTGCTGATGAGGGAGTCCTATGCCCTTTTTGGCGGAAATGGACGAGTGGTCGAGCCCTTTATGGCAGCCATTGAGATGATCCATACCCATTCCTTGATTCATGATGATCTGCCGGCCATTGACAATGACCTCTATCGCCGGGGCAAGAAAACCACCCATAGTGTCTATGGAGAAGCCCTGGGGGTCCTCAGCGGCGATGCTCTCCTGAATTATGCCTATGAGACAGCCCTGAGAGCCTTTTCTCTTGCCAGCTCGAAAGAGGGAGAGAAGGATCGAAAGGGCGAGTCCGGACAGACAGAATTCCGGGGAGTCGGCGAAGGGGATGATCCGGAACAGATGAAGCGAAGCTTACGGGCCTTGCAAATCCTGGCTGGCAAGACGGGCATTTACGGGATGCTGGGGGGACAAAGTGTGGATGTGGAGAATGAGAAGAATGATATCCTGACCCTGCCGCAGAGTCAGCTGGATTACATCTATCGGAACAAGACATCGGCTCTTTTGGAGGCACCCTTGATGATGGGGGCTGTCCTGGCCGGTGCTGGGGAGGCAGAGCTGACCTGCATGGAGCAGGTGGGAACCAAGGTGGGACTGGCCTTCCAGATCCGAGACGATATCCTGGATGTGGAGAGCAGTCAAGAGGAGCTGGGAAAACCGGTTTTCTCCGATGAGAAGAACCATAAGACCACCTATGTCACCTTGCTGGGGGTTGAGGGAGCTTCCGGCCGAGTGGGGGAGCTGACGGCGGAGGCCATACAGCTTCTGGAAGCTCTGCCTGGGAAGACGGAGGAAAAGACCTTTTTGAAGCAGCTGTTCCTGTATCTGGTAGAACGCAAAAAGTAGACATCCGCAGCGGCTGGCGCCGCCACAGTAGTCCAGGGCTTTCATAGTAGGGGTTGAGGAAGATGTTGGAGAAAATAATATTGCCGAATGATGTCAAAAAGCTGCCGGAGGAGCGTCTGCCGGAGCTGGCGGAGGAGATTCGGGAATTTCTGATCGCTTCTCTGAGCCGCACCGGGGGGCATCTTGCCTCCAATTTGGGGGTTGTGGAGCTGACCATTGCCCTTCACAGAGTTTATACCCTGCCCAGGGACAAGGTGATCTGGGATGTGGGACATCAGGCTTATACCCACAAGATTCTTACCGGTCGCAAGAGGGACTTTGCGAGACTGCGGCAGGAGGGGGGCATCAGCGGATTCCCCAGAAGAGAGGAATCGGACTGTGACAGCTTCGATGCCGGGCACAGTTCCACCTCCATCTCGGCGGGATTGGGCTATGTCAAGGCCAGAGATCTGACAGGTCAGGATTATTCTGTGGTTTCTGTCATCGGAGACGGGGCTCTCACGGGAGGACCGGCCTATGAAGCCATGAATAATGCGGCAGATCTGAAGACGAACTTTGTCATTGTCCTCAACGACAATGAAATGTCGATTTCCAGGAATGTGGGCGGGATCTCGGATTATCTGGCAGGGCTTCGAACCTCCTCCGCTTATACCGGCTTCAAGATGGGAGTATCTTCCGCTTTGGAGAGAATTCCCGGCTTGGGAGAGAAGCTGGTCGGTGCCCTGCGCCGGACCAAGAGCAGCATCAAACAGCTGGTGATCCCCGGTATGTTTTTCGAGAAGATGGGGCTGACCTACCTAGGGCCGGTCAATGGACATAACATCCGTCAACTGATCAAGGTCTTGACGGAGGCCAAACGAGTACCGGGTCCGGTTCTGGTTCATGTCATCACGGAGAAGGGAAGGGGTTATCTCCCGGCTATGCGTCATCCGGCGCGCTTTCACGGAACCGCTGCTTTTCAGATAGAAACAGGTCTTCCCACCAAAATCTCCGGCCCTACCTATACCGATATTTTTTCCACTGTTATGCGTAAGCTGGGGGAGAGAGAGTCCCGGGTGGTGGCTATTACGGCAGCCATGGCAGAGGGAACGGGGCTGAAGCGGTTCTCCAATAAGTTTCCGGAGCGTTTTTTCGATGTGGGCATTGCCGAGGGTCATGGTGTGACCTTTGCGGCGGGTTTGGCTCTGGGAGGGCTGATTCCTGTGTTCGCCGTCTATTCTTCCTTCTTGCAAAGAGGGTTTGACCAGCTGATGCAGGATGTCTGCATGCAGAAGCTCCATGTGATTTTGGCCATTGACCGAGCCGGGCTGGTAGGGGGAGACGGGCGCACCCATCAGGGCTGCTTTGATTTGTCCTACCTGTCCATGATGCCGGGGATGACGGTGCTGGCCCCTAAGAACAAATGGGAGCTGTCTGATATGCTTAAATATGCCGTCGAAGCCCAGGGCCCGGTGGCCATCCGCTATCCCAGAGGTGAGGCATATACCGGTTTGCAGGAGTTTCGGGCCCCTATCCGCTGCGGGAAGGCGGAATTGATCTGCGAAAACCGAGAGATTGCCCTGCTGGCGGTGGGCAATATGGTAGAGGTGGCAGAGGAGGTGGCAGGACAGCTTTCCCAGTCCGGTCAGGCCCCCACTTTGGTTAATATGCGCTTCGTTAAGCCCTTTGACAAGGCTTTGTTGAAACGGCTGGCGCAGAATCACTCCATTTTTGTAACCCTGGAAGAAAATGTGGAAAAGGGCGGGTTTGGCCAACAGGTGCTGAACTTTGTGGAAGAAGAGGGCTTGGGTGTGACTGTCCTGGTGGCAGCCATTCCGGATTGCTTCATCGGCCACGGCAGTGTAGGCTGGCAGAGACGACAGGCTGGTCTGGACGCGGGTTCCATTCTAAGACGGATCCGAGCCTTGGGAAGGCGGCAGGGCAGATAGGATGAGAGGGAGACAGGAAGACAGACCAGGGTATCAGGCGGATGAGAAGAGAGGACCATAGACGAGAGCGCCAGGCGGATGAGAAGAGAGAGGACCATAGACGAGAGCGCCAAGCGGATGAGAAGAGAGCCGTGGGGGGATAGGATGACAGGAAAGGCAGAGAGAAGCGGAAGGAAGGAACGTTTGGATGTTATGCTGGTGCAGAGAAATCTGGCAGCCTCCCGGGAGAAGGCCAAAGCTATTATCATGGCAGGCCAGGTGCTGGTAGAGGGACAGAGGGAGGATAAACCGGGCACCACCTTTGCAGATACGGTATCCATTACGGTCAAGGGGAATCCTCTTCCCTATGTCAGTCGGGGAGGTCTGAAGCTGGCCAAGGCGGTAGAAAAGTTCGGATTGAGCCTGACAGGGCAGGTTTGCATGGATGTGGGAAGCTCTACCGGAGGGTTTACGGACTGCATGCTGCAGAATGGGGCGGTCAAGGTCTATTCTGTGGATGTCGGCCACGGTCAGCTGGATTGGAAGCTGCGCAATGATCCCAGGGTAGTCTGTATGGAGCGTACCAACATTCGCTATCTGACCCAGGAGGAGCTGGCAGAGACTCCTTCCTTCGTATCCATTGATGTTTCCTTCATCTCCCTGAGCAAGGTTTTGCCTGTGGTATGGAACCTGATGGCTGCCCGGGGCCAGGTGGTCTGTCTGATCAAGCCCCAATTTGAGGCCGGGCGGGAGAAGGTAGGGAAAAAAGGAGTTGTCCGGGATCCTGCCGTGCACCGAGAGGTCATCCAACAGGTAATGGATTGCTGCCAGGAGTTGGAATTCCAGCCCCTGCATCTGGACTTTTCCCCCGTCAAGGGACCGGAGGGAAATATCGAATACCTGCTGCATCTGGACAAGGGACAGACAGCCGACCGGGAGGCAGGACAGAAGGCGGAGAACGAGGCGCCCGACCGGGAGACAGGACAGAAGGCGGAGAACGAGGCGCCCGACCGGGAGGCAGACCAGAGGGCGGAGAACGAGGTAATGATCCGGGAATCAGGTCGGAAGGTGAAGGATTGCCTGCCCTCCTGGGAGGAAAGAATCCGCCGGGTTGTGGCAGAAGCCCACGACACCCTGGACTAAGCGGCAGGAAAGAGAGAGCGGAAGATGAAGAATTTTAATATTTTCTATATTATTACCAATCGGATCAAGGATAGGGATCTGTCCCTGACCCGGCAGATTGCAGACTATATCCGCTGCCACGGAGGAATCTGTTATATCCGGGAGGATTTTCTCAGCGGTCAGGAGGAGAACCCTCGCCATACGGATCCTGCCATGATCCCCCCGGAGGTGGAATGCATCCTGGTGTTGGGGGGAGACGGAACCTTGCTGCAGGCTGCCCGGGATGTGCTGGATCGGCAGATTCCCCTGTTGGGTATCAATCTGGGCACCTTGGGTTATCTGGCCGAGATCAGCCGCCAGTCCATCTATCCTGCTCTGGATCGTCTGATGCAGGGCAAGTATAAGCTGGAGCGCCGGATGATGCTCCAGGGCAAAGTATACCGGGGCAAGGAGCTCTTGGGGCAGGATATCGCCCTCAATGACATTGTGATCAGCCGCCTTGGCGGGCTGCGGGTGGTGGATCTGAATACCTACGTGAATAAGAGCCGCCTGACCAGCTACCGGGCAGACGGAGTGATCGTTTCTACCCCAACAGGGTCTACAGGCTACAGTCTGTCCGCAGGCGGACCAATCATATCTCCCGCCGCATCCCTCTTTCTGATGACCCCCCTGGCACCCCATACGCTGAACTCTCGCAGTGTAGTTTTACCCCCGGAAAATGAGATCAGTATTGAGATCGGAAGGGGACGGGATGAAACGAGAGAGGAGGCCGTGGTTTACTTCGATTCAGATACCAGCGTGCCCATGATCACCGGAGATCGGGTGGAGATCACCCGCTCCCGCAAGGATACCCTGATCGTGAAGATCCACAGCAGCAGTTTCCTGGATGTTCTCAGCAAGAAAATGCGGAACGCATGAAATGAAAGGCGCAGCACGGAACTATCGTATAAATGCGGATGTGGGTGTCAAAAGGAGATGGGCCGGATAGGAAGAGGCAGATTGACACAGGGGAAGGTTGGAAGAAAGGCATGAAAATAGCACGACATGCGCAGATTCTCAAGCTCATTCACCAATATGAGATTGAGACCCAGGAGGAACTGGCGGCGAAATTGAATGACAGCGGCTTTTCCGTAACGCAGGCTACGGTATCCCGAGACATCCGGGAGCTGAAGCTGACGAAGGCTCCCGGCAGAAATGGGAAGGTGCATTATGTTGCCCTGCAGGCTCAGGATTCGGAGATTTCCGGAAAATACATCCGTATCCTGAAGGATGCCCTTGTATCCATGGATCTGGCAGGGAATATTCTGGTGGTGAAGACAGCAGCAGGGATGGCTATGGCGGCTGCGGCAGTGCTGGATGAGCTGAACTGGGAGGAGATCGTGGGCTGTATCGCCGGGGATAATACCATCATGTGCGCCCTGCGCAGTCCCCGGGAAGCCTCTCAGGTCATGGAGAAGCTGAAGAAAATGCTGGATACCTTCTGAAGGCCGGGGTCGTCTGCAGGGACCCGGTGCGGTCCCTCGAGATACTCCCAATAGAGAGCCGGAAAGAGTTGGAAATACTTTCCTGTCTTGACGGAAGCAGGGAAAGGGAATGGGGGGATTATTATGTTAGTTCATCTGCATGTGAAGAATCTGGCCTTGATTGATGAGGCGGAGGTTGATTTTGGGCCGGGACTGAATATATTGACAGGAGAGACCGGTGCCGGTAAGTCTGTTCTGCTGGGGGCAGTAAACCTGGCTTTGGGCAAGAAAATGACCCGGGACATGATCCGCGAGGGGGAGAATTCCTGCCTGGTGGAGCTGGTATTTCAGGTAGAGGATCCCCAGACCCTGGCAGACCTGAAGGAATTGGACCTGGAACCGGAGGAGGGTCAATTCATCATCACCCGCAAGATCCAGGAGGGGCGCAGCATCAGCCGAATGAACGGGGAGACTTGCACGGCAGCCCAGATTCGCAAGGCGGCTTCCCTGCTTCTGGATATACACGGTCAGCACGAGCACCAGTCCCTTCTCTACCCGGACCACCAGCTGGAGATCTTGGATGCCTTCGGAAGAAGCGCCATCCAGCCCCTGGCAGCTGCCGTGGCTCAGAGCTATGGGATTTACAAAACCTTGCAAAAAGAGCTGGGAGCCTACCAGATGAAGGAGGAGGAGCGAGCCCGGGAGATCTCCTTCCTGGAATACGAGATCCGGGAAATTGAGGATGCGGCCCTGGATCCGGCGGAGGAGGAAGAGCTGGAAGTCCGCTATCGGAAGATGTCCAACAGCAAGAAAATCGGAGAATCCCTTTACCAGGCCTACCAATATACCGGTAACGAGGGGGGAGCCGGAGAAATGACCGGGAGAGCTTTGCAGGAGCTGAACAGCGTGACGGCCTATGACCCCGCCCTGGAGAATCTGGCCTCTACTCTGGTGGATATTGAGAGCTTATTAAACGATTTCAATCAAGAGATCTCCTCCTATTTGACAGATTTTACCTTTTCCCAGGAAGATTTTCAGGAGACGGAGCAGCGGTTGGATCGGATCAACCACCTGAAGAGTAAGTATGGGAAAAGCATACCGGAGGTGCTGGCCTATCTGGAAAGGCAGCAGCAACGGTTGGAGCAGCTGCAAAACTTCGAGGAGCAAAAGGCGGCTTTGGA
>CAVJHW010000102.1:0-9151 GCA_963649395.1 Coriobacteriaceae bacterium
CCCACTTCACCCTCATTGAGGGGCGTGTCATAAAGCCCTTCCCCCACTGACATGCAAGCATGTCGTGGGCTCAGGCTTTTGACACTGTAACCAATTTTAAATGGATTTCTTGTTTTGCAAACCACCAATGAGGTAAAGTACCGGAAGAATCAGACCGATGATAACACTTATGATGCTAAAGGTCACCCCTATCTGCACACTCACTACATTGCTTACGACACACAGGATGACTAGGATCACACCAAATGCAATGACAATGCCCGCCTTCTCAGGCCTGCGGCAATAGGCAATACCCAGGATTCCGGCAACCAATTCCAGAATGGTACCAACCAGTCCCACAACGATGGCCACATAATACCCTGACATGTCAAGTCCTGTCCAGGACAGTATATCTGCAAGACCTGCAGTGAGACCCCCTCCGATCAAAATTCCGATCAATGAAATGGCAGAAAAAATGATCATCAGGATACCTACTACCTTCAACATTGTTGTTCCCTTATAATTTTGATTCATAAATGCCTCCCTATCGTGTTCTTTTGCGCTTATAAAGGATAGTTACATCTACAATTATACAATTTTTCTAATACTTTTCATCTATCGAAAGATAGATTATGGGAAAGGTACTTCGAAAGCCCCGGACGACAGATGCACAAATGGGCAAGCTCGCCTGTGGCATGAGTGATTACTCCACATGTACCGCGATCCCGCTGATTCTGGCTTCAATAGCCAAAGCCGTGCGATTGGGGCAGCCGGTCTTCTCCAGGAGAGTATGGACATATCCCTTTACCGTACCCTCCGTAAGCCCCAGCTTACCTGCAATCTCTGAATTGGACAATCCTGAAGTCATTAAGCGAAGCACTCTTCGTTCCCCCCGGGTTAATTCACTTCCCTTGGCCTGCAGGATCTTTTCCTCCGGGTAAATTGTATAATCAGGGTAGACAGACTCGCCCTCCATGGTTCGATCCATCACCTCCAGGAGGGTCTCCCGAGAAGCCTCCTTATACCAGAAGCTGTCTATCCCCGCCTGGCGGGCATATTGCATCAGCTTCTCATCCAGCATTGAGGTTACAGCGATAATTCGGGTTGTGGGGCATATCCGCTTCATCCTGACGGCAGCTTCCAATCCCTTTGGTTCCCGGTGCATCATCAAGTCCAGAATGACCAGATCCACCGGCACAAGGGGCGCATAGGTGTCCACAAAGTCACAGGAACTCTCCATTCGAGACAACTGGTAGCGATCGCACCCATTAATATAGAAAGAAAATAATTCTCTGGCAATCCGAGAGTCATCGATAACCATGACACTTGCCTTAGGCATCTCGCACCTCCTGGCCATCCTGCGACAGCAAAAAAGCAGGCTACCCAGCCTGCTTTTCTGCTCGTCGGGGTAACAGGATTCGAACCTGCGACCTCACGGCCCCCAGCCGTGCGCTCTAGCCAAGCTGAGCCATACCCCGCAACTTTTCAACAAAATGAATTATACTATGAATTGGATGAAATGTAAAGAACTTTTTCGAAAAAAGCGAAAATTTTTCAAGTCTGGTTTTTCAGCTCCTGTTGACTTCTGATGCACCCGGTTCTATACTGTAAGCCGTGAGAAGGAAAGTAGGCAGTTCCATAGAAGGAGGAAGGAAAGAATGCAAGGAACAAAACAAATGTCCGAGTCCATCCCTTTGGGGATTCTACTAGCCACTTCCGGGGGGCTGATGGATGCCTATTCCTACATCGAAAGGGATCATGTCTTTGCCAATGCCCAGACCGGAAATATGCTGCTTCTGGGAGTCCACCTGTCGGAAGGGAACTTTCCCATGGTATTGCGCTATTTTTTTCCGGTTTTCGCCTTTGCTTTGGGAATTGCCCTGGCAGAGCTGATCCGCCACCGAGTCTCCTTTTTTCTGCATTGGCGACAGGTTACCGTACTAGCCGAGGCAATCATTTTAAGCTTCGTGGCCTTCCTGCCCCTGTCCATGAACCTGCTGGCGAATTCCCTGACCTCCTTTGCCTGCGGCATACAGGTACAAAGCTTCCGCAAAATACGGGGCAGCGGCATTGCCACCACTATGTGTATCGGTAATATGCGCAGCGGAACCCAGAATCTATGCGCCTATCTGCGCAGCAGAGACCGGGATTGCCTCAAGAATACCTTTTTATATTATGGCATTATCCTCTCCTTTGTGGCAGGAGCCATAGGAGGCAATTATGCCATCTCCCGGCTCGGGGAAAAAGCGATTCTATGCAGCGCTGCCCTCCTGCTGGCTGCTTTTTTGATTATGTTTGTGGATTACGAAGGGAAATGAGCCGATACCTAAATATCGGCTCATTTCTATGTAGGAATATCCTCGTTTATTCATTTCCCGGGAATTTGGGAATGTTGTCGAACCCGACCTGCAGATCCTCATCCGTAGGAATATAGTCGCTCATCTCTTTGTTGTTGTATTTCTCATAAGCCACCATATCGAAATAACCGGTACCTGTAAGGCCGAAGAGAATGGTCTTTTCTTCGCCGGTTTCCTTGCATTTCAAAGCTTCATCAATAGCGACACGGATAGCATGACTGCTCTCCGGGGCCGGAAGGATACCCTCTACCCGGGCAAATTGCTCGGCTGCTTCAAATACAGAGGTCTGTTCTACGGCTCTGGCCGTCATGAAGCCATCATGATAGAGCTGAGACAGGGTGGAGCTCATGCCATGGAAACGCAGTCCTCCCGCATGGTTGGGGGAGGGAATGAAGCCGCTTCCCAGAGTATACATCTTGGCTAAGGGACAGATATTGCCCGTGTCGCAGAAGTCATAGAGGAACTTTCCCCGGGTGAAGCTGGGACAGGAAGCAGGTTCTACCGCGATGAATTCGTACTCTGCATCTCCCCTTAATTGTTCTCCCATAAAGGGGGAAATCAGGCCCCCCAGGTTGGAACCGCCACCGGCGCAACCGATGATGATATCCGGCTTGATCCCATATTTGTCCATGGCTGTCTTGGTTTCCAGTCCAATGACAGATTGATGAAGCAATACCTGATTCAGCACACTGCCCAGTACATAGCGATAACCTTCGACGGAGGTAGCCATCTCCACTGCCTCACTGATGGCGCATCCCAGGCTCCCGGTAGTTCCCGGATGCTCTGCCAGGATCTTACGTCCCACCTGAGTGGTATCAGAAGGGGAGGGGGTCACAGAGGCCCCGTAGGTGCGCATTACCTCCCGACGGAAGGGCTTCTGCTCATAGGATACCTTGACCATATAAACCTTGCAATCCAGGTCCAGGTAGGCACAGGCCATGGACAAGGCAGTGCCCCACTGACCTGCCCCGGTCTCTGTAGTTACACCTTTTAGTCCCTGCTTCTTGGCATAATAGGCCTGGGCAATGGCGGAATTCAGCTTATGGCTGCCACTGGTATTATTTCCCTCAAACTTATAATAGATCTTAGCCGGTGTCTGCAGCTTCTTCTCCAGGCAATAAGCTCGTACCAGGGGAGAGGGGCGATACATTTTATAGAAATTGACAATCTCCTCCGGAATATCAATCCAGGCATCCTGGTCATTCAACTCCTGCTGTACCAGCTCATCACAGAAGACATGGCCCAGCTCCTCGGCCGTCATAGGCTGATAGGTTGCCGGATTCAGAAGGGGAGCCGGTTTATTCTTCATATCTGCCCGCACATTATACCACTGCTTGGGCATTTCATTTTCTTCCAGGTAAATCTTATAAGGAATTTCTTTGCTTGCCATAGGTTAGACCTCCATATACCATTGATGGTGCCGCCCTTCGACGGCATGGGTGTTTGTTGGATGCTTATTGGGTCTTTATTGCGCGTTAATATAGTTGATCAGACCCTCTGCCTCGATAATCTTCTGCATGAATTCAGGAAAAGCCTGTCCCTTGTACTCTGTTCCCTTTGTAAGGTCATAGATCATTCCGGTATCAAAATTCACTTCCACCTGGTCTCCGTCTTCAATCTCCCGAGCCGCCTGGGGACATTCGATGATGGGAAGCCCGATGTTAATGGAATTGCGATAGAAGATTCGGGCGAAAGTCTCTGCAATCACGCAGCTTACACCGGCCGCCTTGATAGCCAGGGGAGCATGCTCTCGGGATGAACCACAGCCAAAATTCTTATTGGCCACGATCAAATCTCCCTTATGAACCTTCTTCACGAAATCTTTGTCAATATCCTCCATGCAATGGGTAGCCAGCTCCGCCGGATCCGAGGAATTCAGATAACGGGCAGGGATGATGACATCCGTATCCACATTGTCGCCATATTTGAAAACGCTTCCTTTTGCCTGCATGTTCCGGCCCTCCTTATGCTTCCAGCTCTTCCGGAGAGCTGATCTTGCCTGTTATTGCGCTGGCTGCCGCCACAGCGGGACTTGCCAAATAAACCTCTGAATCCACATGACCCATACGGCCTACAAAATTCCGATTGGTAGTGGAGATGCAGCGCTCACCGGCTGCCAAAATCCCCATATATCCTCCCAGACAGGGACCGCAGGTCGGCGTGCTGACTACTGCTCCTGCTTCTATGAAGATCTTCAGCAGTCCTTCCTCCATCGCCTGCAGATAGATAGCCTGGGTAGCAGGAATTACGATGCAGCGAACTCCCTTCTTCACCTTGCGGCCCTTAAGGATACCGGCTGCAATTCGCAGGTCATCCATACGGCCATTGGTACAGGAGCCGATCACAGACTGGTCAATCCGAACCTCTTCTTGAATCTCATCCGTCGTCTTGGTATTTTCCGGCAAATGAGGGAAGGCCACTGTGGGCTTCAATTGACTTAGATCAATCGTATATTCCTCGTCATAGACCGCATCGGCATCTGCTTCATAGACCCGGAAGCTGCGCTGGGAATGCTCCTTCATGTAGGCAATCGCCTTGTCATCCACCGGAAAGATTCCATTCTTTCCACCGGCTTCGATGGCCATATTGGCAATGGTGAAACGGTCATCCATAGATAGGTGGGCAATACCCTCTCCGGTAAATTCCATGGAGCGATAGAGGGCTCCGTCTACCCCGATCATGCCAATAATATGAAGGATCACATCCTTGCCGCTGATCCATTTGGCCGGTTTACCTACCAAATGGAAGCGAATGGCCGAGGGAACCTTGAACCAGGCCTTGCCTGTAGCCATTCCGGCCGCCATATCCGTGCTTCCCACGCCGGTGGAAAAAGCCCCCAAAGCCCCATACGTGCAGGTATGGGAATCTGCTCCAATCACCACATCTCCCGCTACCACCAGCCCTTTCTCCGGCAGGAGGGCATGTTCGATTCCCATCTGTCCTACATCAAAATAGTTGCTAATCTCATGCTTGCAGGCAAACTCCCTTACGCATTTGCAATGCTCTGCCGACTTAATATCCTTGTTGGGGATAAAGTGATCCATGACCAGGGCTATCTTGTCCTTGTGAAATACATCCTTTTTATTGAATTTTTCCATCTCATGGATAGCTACCGGGGAAGTAATGTCATTGCCCAGCACCAGATCCAGATTCGCCTCGATCAGCTGCCCTGCTTCTACCTGATCCAGACCCGCAGCGGCAGCCAAAATCTTCTGCGTCATTGTCATACCCATCTTGACAAATCCTCCTTGTTCGAACTTTCCTATTGACCATTCTACCATAGGTTGTGATATAATACATATACATATTAATCATAACTAATATAACCTTATATTATAAAATCAGGGGGAGGGAACTCCTATGGAGCCATTATCTCATTATCATGTATTTTACGTCACCGCCAAATGCGGCAACATATCCAGAGCCTCCCAGGAGCTCTATATCAGCCAGCCGGCTGTCAGCAAGAGCATCCGCAGGCTGGAGGAAGATCTGGGTGTCACCCTTTTCAAACGCAACTCCAGGGGAGTCACGCTGACAGAAGAAGGGACCTTGCTCTATCAGTACGTCCAGGAAGCTTTCCAGGCTTTGGATACCGGCGAGCAGCTGCTCAATCGCCGCAGCAGTTTGGGGGTTTCTCACCTCCGCATCGGAGCCAGCACCATCATGTGCAAATACGTACTCCTGCCCTATCTGCAGAAATTTGTTTGCCTATATCCCCACATCCGCATTACCATCTCCTGTCAGTCCACTTACCAGACCCTGAATCTGCTGCAGGACCAGAAGGTGGATATCGGATTTGTGGGACAGCCGGATAAGCTCAAGGGGCTGGACTTCTTCCCCCTGCGCCAGATCCAGGATACCTTTGTGGCGACCCAAACCTATCTTGACAATCTATCCCTGCGTGAGGCCGACCGGAATCTCTACCATACAGCTACATTTATGATGCTGGATGAGGAAAACCTTTCCCGACAGTTCGTCAATGCCTATTTTCAGACCCATGGGATTGAATTAAAGAATATTCTTGAAGTTTCCTCCATTGACCTTCTCATTGAGTTTGCCAAAATCGGCCTGGGCGCGGCCTGCGTGGTAAGGGAATTTGTCCTACCGGAACTGGAAAAGGGGGAGCTCATAGAGCTCCCCCTGGATCTTCACTTTCCCAGCCGCCAGATTGGCTTCGCCCTGGCCGGTGAGACCAGGAATCTATTCCCCGTCAACGAATTCTTGAATCTATTTCATCCCTGACCGGCCGCCCCCACCTGCGGTGGCGGTCGCTGCAGCCTGAGGCGCTGATTCCTATTCTGGGCCCGCTTTGCCGCGGCTTGGCCGCAGCTTAGTTATTGATGAGCTTATCCTCATTGCTCCAGCTGTAGAGCTTACGCACTTCCTCGCCTACCTTCTCAGCAGGATGCTCTGCGGCCTTCCGTCTCATGGCACGGAAATGAGCCTGACCACCTGCTGCAGACATATCCAGCAGGAAATCCTTGGCAAAGCTTCCATCCTGAATGTCTGCCAGGATCTTCTTCATGGCCTTCTTGGTTTCTTCTGTGATGATCTTAGGCCCGGTGATATAATCACCATACTCTGCAGTATTAGAGATAGAATATCTCATACCGGCAAAACCGGATTGATAGATCAGATCTACGATCAGCTTCATCTCATGGATACACTCGAAATAAGCATTTCTGGGATCATAGCCAGCCTCGGTCAGAGTCTCAAAACCTGCCTGCATCAGAGCACAAACACCACCGCAAAGAACTGCCTGCTCACCGAAAAGGTCTGTCTCTGTCTCTGTACGGAATGTTGTCTCAAGAACACCAGCTCTTGCTCCGCCGATGCCAAGTGCATATGCAAGTGCAACGTCAAGAGCTTTTCCTGTGTAATCCTGCTCAACAGCTACCAGACACGGAACACCTTTGCCTGCCTGATACTCGCTTCTTACTGTATGTCCAGGTCCTTTTGGAGCGATCATGGTAACGTCTACGTTCTTTGGCGGAACGATGCATCCGAAATGGATGTTGAAGCCATGAGCGAACATAAGCATGTTGCCTTCCTCAAGGTTTGGCTCGATATCTTTCTTGTACATATCAGCCTGTTTCTCATCATTGATCAGGATCATGATGATATCAGCTTTCTTTGCAGCCTCTGCTGCTGTATATACTTTAAATCCCTGCTCTTCAGCTCTCTTCCAGGATTTGCTGCCTTCGTAAAGACCGATAATGACATCGCATCCGGACTCCTTCAGGTTCAGTGCGTGAGCATGTCCCTGGCTGCCGTAGCCGATAATTGCGATTGTTTTTCCATCTAATAAAGAGAGATTACAATCTTCCTGGTAAAAAATTCTTGCTGACATTTTCGTTTCCTCCTACTGTATTAAAACTTAAAAATATATATCGTTAAGGGAATAGATATGCATATTCTGTGTATGGATATTCATTTTCCAAAATACGCACCCCTTAGCAAACTATAAAAACTTCACTCCGTGAGAGCCTCTCTCAAGTCCCATAACGCCGGCTCTGGCCAGCTCTAAGATCTCGTAGTCTCCCATCAGATCAATAAATGCTTCCAGCTTGGTCTTGCTGCCTGTCATCTCTACGATCAGGGAATCCTTGCTTACATCCACAACCTTGGCGCGGAAAATATCTGCAATGGAAACAATTCCCTGGCGCTGCTCCGGTGCTGCCGCAACCTTCACAAGAACGGTCTCGCGGACTACGCTGTCTGCCGGGTCAAGGACCTTGATATCCCTTACATCCACAAGCTTGGCAAGCTGTCTCACGATCTGGTCGAGAATGGCATCATCCCCGCTGCACACCACAGTAATACGGGTGTAATTCACATCTGCTGTAACTCCAGCAGTGATACTGTCAATATTATAACCACGACGGCTGAACATTCCGGCAACCCGGCTGAGCACGCCTGAAGTGTTGTCAACTAATAATGATAAAATCTTATTCTGCATAAAATAATCCTGCTTTCGTGCTTCAGATTGATATGCTTACCATTATAACAATATAATTTTTTTTGTCAATGCTACACTTCAAAAAAATTTTAATGTTTTATTGTATTAAAGCATATTTATACATTAAATCAGATATTTGTTCTGCAGATCCGAGACAGTCTTGGGGTTCAGGTACAGTCCCCGTCTTAAAAACCGCTCCACCTTGCCGTACTCGGAATAGATTGCCTCGAAAAGGCAGTCCAGGTATTCTTCCTTTACTTTAAAAAGTGCGGATACCTTGTTCACATTCGCCATGCTGTCCAGTTTGTTGGCTTCCAGATAGCGGAGCATGTAATCCAGATCCTCTGCAAGACAGATATTGGAGCGCATAAAATCCTCCCGGATCTCATCCCTGTGCACGCCCAGCACGCAAAGAAGAAGCGCAGTCATAACCCCTGCCCGGTCTTTTCCAAGGCTGCAGTGCCACAGCACCGCCCCGTTGTCATGATGGAAAAGCACATCCATAAATCTGGCGCACTGCTTCACGGAATACTGATCCTTCACAAAATTCTCATACTGTCTTTTTATAATGGGTTCCAAATCCCCGTCATAGGCCAGGATCTGAGGAAGCAGCTTGCTTCCCTGCAAAATCCCAAGACTGCTTTTGGGCATATCCTCCACCGTTTCCTCATCAATCATAGGGATGTGGTAGTATTCCACGCCCTTCATGATGGCATCCGGCTTGTCTTTTTTCTCTATCTGGTCCCGAAGGTCGATCACCGTCTTCAGGCGGTAGTCCTCCAGCAAAATCTGCTGATCCAGCAGGGAAGCGTGGTACAGATTGCCGCTTCGAAGGAGCCTGCGCGGAATGATGTGC
>CAVJHW010000103.1:0-9085 GCA_963649395.1 Coriobacteriaceae bacterium
TAGCACGGAACAATCCGTGTAACCAAAGGTTTGGGTGTTTTGACACCCAAACCAATATTACAGATTCATGTATTCATTATAGCAGAAAGTCGCTGCGCATTCACCTTATTAAAGGGCAAGCAAATCTTTTTTTCGTCATTTTGCACAATTCCCCTTTTGCGTGGCTGCAATCCTTGACGTCCCACCCCCCCTTTGTTATCCTTAGGTTGATAAGTCTATTGATAAATAAACATCCATACCGGGAGATGCCCGGTTCCACCCCGCAGGAAAGTCAGGACGATAAATATATGAACGAACATGATTATTCCACAGCATTTGCCCAAAACGAAAAGGTGGCAAACTTTTATGCCGCACGCTGCATGCGTGTGCTTGCTATTGTGGTTGCAGTTGTTTGGCTGATGAATATTCTGGGACTGTTTGTAGTTCCCGAAACCCTAATGACCATTGCCGGTATCGGCGGAATCCTTTTTTTCCTGCTGCCGTCGCTTCTGCTTCGTTTGATCAATCAAGACTCCAAGTATCTGAAAGTATATATTATGCTTTGCTGTATCCTAAGCATTACCCTTTTGTCGGCCGCTCTGCCGGGCCATTCCATCTTGGCCTGGGCAGTCCCGGTGGTGCTCAGCTGCCATTACTATTCCAAGCGTTTTTCCTGGGGATTGCTGGTGGTTTCCATCCTATGCATGGCGGCATCCCTTTTTGTCGGCACCTATTGGGGGGAATGGGACAGCAATCTGCTAAAAGCTCTGGAAACGGACGGCCCCCGCATCGTAACAGAAGCCATCCTGCGGCGTGCCCTTATCTTTTATTTTTTCCCCCGCTCTTTGATCCTTTGTGGATTGACGACCATATGTTCCACTCTTGCGGACAGAACGCGAAAGCTTTTAGAAATACAAGTAAGAGACAGTATGGATAAGCAGCAGATTGCTTCCGAGCTTAGCGTAGCAACCCACATTCAAACGTCGATGCTCCCACGCATCTTCCCGGCCTTCCCGGAACGAGAGGATTTTGATATTTATGCATCTATGAATCCTGCCAAAGAGGTGGGAGGGGATTTTTATGATTTCTTTTTGATCGACAAAGACCATTTGGCCATTGTAGTAGCAGATGTGTCGGGCAAAGGAGTTCCTGCGGCACTGTTCATGGTCATTGCCAAAACACTCCTTAAGGATCATGCCCAAAGCGGGGATGCGCCGACAATGGTATTTAAAGAGGTCAATCAACTGCTTTGCGAGTCTAATGACGAAGGTATGTTTGTAACAGCATGGATGGGCGTGCTTGAGCTTTCCACAGGACATCTGGATTATGTAAACGCTGGCCATAATCCGCCGCTTTTGAAAGACTCCAACGGAGAATATGAATATCTGCGCACACGCTCCGGCATTGCGCTGGCCTGCATGGAGGGCGTATCCTATCGTGCCAGCAGCCTCGAACTCAAGTCGGGAGATACTCTCTTCTTGTATACCGACGGTGTTACAGAGGCCATGGATGCCAATCATCAGCTCTATGGGGAAGAAAGACTGATAAACATTTTAAATCACTATAAAGATGCTGCTCCCGAAAAACTTTTGGCAGCGGTCCACGCGGATATCAATAACTTTGTCGGCGATGCCCCCCAATTTGACGACATTACCATGCTTGGTCTTCGCTACCATGGGATGTGTTAAATCATCACAGCCACCCTACGAAAGCTCTTATCCGCTTATCGTGGAAAAATCTTGTCGATGCAGTTAGTTTAAATTAACCAAACATTTCCTCTGAAAAGCCCGATTTTTATTGAAATGTATGTAAATTTATACTTGTATTCTGTGAAAAGTTATTATAGAATGGGGTAAGAACCGTTTGGAGGGTTCAAGTTTACTCTTGTTAATATAAGGAGGATAAAGTGATGGCACGTGTAATTTCTGATGAATGTGTATCTTGTGGTACCTGCGTAGGGGAGTGCCCGGTAGACGCGATCAGCGAAGGAGACGGAAAGTACGTCATCGATGCTGATGCCTGTGTAGATTGTGGTTCCTGCGAGGACGCATGCCCCACCGGAGCAATTTCTGCTGAATAATCCGGAAGAACAATAAGAAGAATACGTTTTCTAAGAAAGAGGAGGAAGTCTCTATCCTAAGAGCTTCCTCCTCTTTCTTGTTTTTATGTCCGCCGGGAGCCCTGTTCCATGTTCATGAACTTGGTATAATCCGGCAGCCATACCAGATTGATGGTTCCGATGGGGCCATTTCTCTGTTTGGCTATGATAATCTCCGCCACTCCCTTCATCTCGGAGTCCTTATGATAATAATCATCCCGATAGATGAACATGACCATATCCGCATCCTGCTCGATGGCGCCGGACTCACGCAGATCCGACAACATGGGGCGATGGTCGGTTCGGCTTTCCACGGCCCGGCTCAGCTGGGACAGGGCGACAATAGGAACATTCAGCTCCCTGGCCAAGGCCTTCAGGGAGCGGGAAATATCAGAGATCTCCTGCTGGCGGGAATCGCTGCTGCGGCCACCTCCGCCGGACATGAGCTGGAGATAATCGATCATAACGATGTCCAGGCCATGCTCCAGCTTATATTTCCTGCATTTGGAGCGAAGCTCCCGCACCGTGATGCCCGGGGTATCGTCTATAATCAGCTTGGAATCACCGATCACTCCGGCGCTTTCGATCAATTTTCCCCAATCCTCATCCTTCAGGTCCCCCGTTCGCAGACTCTGAGAGTTCACCCGGGACTCCATGGCAAAGAGCCGATTCATCAGCTGCTGCTTGGACATTTCCAGGCTGAAGATGGCTACCGCCTTGTTCTGCTTAAAGGCCATATACTCTGCAATATTGAGAACCAGGGCGGTCTTGCCCATGGAGGGCCGCGCTGCCACCAGAATCAGATCCGAATTCTGAAAGCCCGAGGTCTTATAATCCAGATCCGTAAAACCAGTAGCCAATCCTGTCACATTTCCCTTGGTCTTGGAGGCTTTTTCAATGATTTCCAGGGTATCCATGACCACTTGGCGGATAGGCACCAGATCCTGGGAATTCTTCTGCTGGAAGATCTGAAAGAGCTTCTTCTCCGACTGCTCCAGAATCTCCTCCACCGGCTCCTTGTTGAGATAGCAGGCATTCTCTACCTCCTCCGTCGCCCGGATCAGGCGGCGCAGAAGAGCCTTTTGACTGACAATCTCCGCATAATTCTTGACATTTACAGAGGTGGGAACTGCTTTCAGAAGATCCCGGACGAATTCCATGCCAGAGATCTCCGGAGGGACGTCCTTCTCCTTGAGGCGATTCTGCAAGGTGATGACATCCACCGCCTTGCCCTCATTATAGAGCTCCACCATGGCATCAAAAACAATCCCATATTGGTGCTGGTAGAAGTCCTCACTGGTAAGGATCTCCGAGGCTGCCAGAATGGCTTCCCTCCCCATCAGCATGGAACCGATCACGGATTGTTCCGCCTCCACGCTATGGGGCAATATTCTCTTAATCAGTGCCTCCTCCATGAACCTATCCTCCCCTGCACCTGCTCCAGGCCTGCTTTATACCGGCATTCTGCTTTCTCTAGCTCTGCCTTGCCCTTGTTATATTGGCATTCTGCTTTCTCAGTCCTTGCCCTGGCCTTGCCTGACGTCTTCTTTAGGCTTCCTTCACCTGAACCTTCAGCTGAGCGGTCACCTGGGGATGCAGCTTTACAGCTACCTGAAAGACTCCCAACTCCTTGATGGGTCCTTCCAGAACCAGCTTCTTCTTGTCCAAATCAAAGTCCAGCTGTTCCTTTGCTGCCTCGGCGATCTCCTTGGCAGAGACGGAACCGAAGGCCTTGCCCCCTTCTCCGGTCTTAATGGCCACCGTAACCTGGCTGGCGGATATCTTCTCCCCAAAGGCCTTGGCAGCTTCCAGGTTCTCCTTGGCCACCTTCTCCTCATGAGCCTTCTGCAGCTTCAGATCATTGAGATTCTTGGGGGTAGCCTCTGCCCCCAGCTTCTTGGGAATCAGCATATTCCTGGCATATCCGTCACTTACATTGACAATCTGCCCTTTCTTGCCCAGGCTCTTCACATCTTCTAATAAAATTACTTTCATAACTTAGATCTCTCCTCCGTCCAACATCTCTGTTAACACATCCTTCAAGTAATCCCTGGCCTCCTGCACGGAGGAGGATTCCAGCTGACAGCCAGCCATATTCAGGTGACCGCCGCCCCCCATCCGCTCCATGATAATCTGCACATTGACCTCGTCAATGGCTCTGGCACTGATATAGATCCTGTTCCTGTACTCTGTCAGGACAAAGGACGCCTTCACTCCTACAATATTCAGCAGCTCATTCGCCGCTTGGGCTCCCACGATGGTGGGGCTGTCCACAGAATTCCCGGGACATTCTGAGATGGCAAATACCTCCCGGAAGAGCTCTGCATTCCGGATGGTCTCCCCACGAGCCCGGTAATCCTCCATATTCTCCCGGAAGAGCTTGCGAACCCGGGTCACATCCGCCCCACAACGGCGCAGGAAGGCAGCCGCCTCAAAGGTCCGTACACCGGTTTTCTGGAGGAAATTGTCGGTATCCATCACAATCCCGGCATAGATCGCATCCGCCTCAATATTCTTGATCCGAATTCCGTCCGCAAAATATTGGAGAATCTCCGCTACCATCTCACAGGCGGAGGACGCATAGGGTTCTATATAGGACAGAACCGAATTCTGAATCACCTCATTGCCTTGGCGGTGATGATCCAGTACCACGATGGTCTTGGAAATATCCAAAAGCTCCTGGCATTCCGTATAACTGGGGCGATTGGTATCTACCACCACCAGCAGAGTCTGGTCATCCGCCATCTCACAGGCATCGTGACAATTCAGGAACATATGGGGCTCATAATCCGGGCATTGCAAAAAGCTGTCCATCAAAGGGCGAATGGAGGACGTGGGCTGGTCAATGACGATATGCACCTTCTTGCCCAGGGTCTTGGCCGCCCGGTAGATTCCGATGGAGGCTCCAAAGGAATCCACATCAATAATCTTATGTCCCATGACAATGATCTTCTCATTGCTGTCCATAAACTCCTTGAGGGCATGGGCCTTCACCCGAGCCTTCACCCGGGTATTCTTCTCCACAGCCTGGGTCTTGCCTCCGAAATAGAGGATTCGCTCCCCATCCTTGAGCACCACCTGATCCCCGCCTCGTCCCAAAGCCAGATCAATGGCGATACGGGCATGCTCTGCATCCTTGGCATAGGATCCGCTGTTGGCGCCGATTCCGATACTGATGGTCACAGCCATCTCATTGCCGATATTGACTGTCTTGACCTCTTCCAGGATGTTGAACTTCATAGCCTTCAGCTCATTCAGAGAACGGGTTCTCATGACCAGGAAATACTTGTCCTTCTCGAACTTCTTGACCAGGCCGTCAATATCATTAAAGTACTTGTTAATCTTCCGGTCAATCAAGGCTGTCAGCAGCGAACGCCGAACCTCCTCTACACTTTCCAGGGCTTCCTCATAATTATCCAGGTAAAGCAGCCCCGTCACCATGGTCTCATCCTCATACTTGTGGATGTAGGCATTCAGCTGGGTCTCGTCAAAGAGATAGAGGGCATAAATACTAACCGGCTGCTCCTCCTCCAGGGGCCTAATCTCCCCATCTCCCACTATGGCATCTACACTGACATTCTTAATGCGAGCTCGGAAGTCCAGCCGCATGTAGGTGAAATAATAATCCGCCTCTTCCCCCGCTGCCGGGAACTTCTCCACCGTAAGCCCGGAGAAAATATTGGTAATGGACTTGCGGTACTTATCCTCCTCCTTGCCGGTAAGGGAGGCGAATTCCTGATTAAACCATAAAACCTTGCCCTCATCATCCAATAGGGCATAGGGCAGGGCAAAATCCTTCATCAGCTGACTCTGTACCTGACCATATTGAGCCGCGAAATTAATCAGCTCATGCATCACAGAGGCTCGTTTCCTGTAATAAAAGCCCAGAGCCAGGATCAGATAGACCAGAAGACCTCCGCTGACCAGGATCCCCGCATTGGCGTCCACAAAATATACGCCTACATTCATCGCTACCAGAAAAAGCAATAGCCAAAAGGGACATTTTAAATAGGCGAGAATCTGTCCGCTTAATCTGATTCGGTTCGTCTTATTCATCCCACTACTCCTCTATGGCAGAACCTGTGAAAGCACTTGTCAAAGCACCTGTCAAAGCCTGCTTCCGCCTGTGCCTAAGCCTTAGAAGGGCGGCCGACCTCAGGCCGACCGCCCCTTACTTCTGCTATTTCTCAGGCAAATGGCAGTTCCTCGTCGATTCCGTCCGGAATATTCATAAATCCATCCACAGAAGCGGAGGGCTGCCCGCCAGCTGCCGGTGCGGAGGAAGCCGCCGACGGCTGCTGATAAGAGGAATGGTATCCGCCGCTGTTCTCCGAGCTGGCAGCCTTGCTCTCAGCAAATTCCTGGTCCTCCACCACCACCTCTGTAGTATAGACCTTCTGGCCCTCCCGATTGGTATAACTTCCCGTCTGAATCCGGCCGGTCACAAGGATCTTAATGCCTTGATGAAAATACTTCTCCGCAAATTCCGCGCCCCTTCCAAAGACAACACAGCTAATAAAATCTGCCGTCTGTCCCTGGTCTGCGTCTCTGCGGAAACGACGATCCACGGCCAGGGTATATCTGGCCACTGCAAGGGAATTCTCCCCGGCAGAATAGCGAACATCGGGGTCTCGCGTCAATCTTCCCATCAAAATTACTTTATTCATAATCACTTACCTCGGTATCCATTGGATTTTTGTCTATCACGATTCCTAATGATACCATAAACCCGTCAAAAAGTAAACTCCCTTGCCGGTATCCTCTATGGAGACCTTCCCTGCCACTATCCTCTATTGGGCAGCCGACCGCAGGCCTCTGGCATTCTTGACCACCATTTTTCTAGGAACCATAATCTGGTGACCGCAGCCCAGACATTTCAGGCGAAAATCCGCCCCCACTCGCAGGATCTCCCATTCCTGGCTGCCGCAGGGATGAGCCTTCTTCAGCTTCACAACAGCACCTACCTCAAAGGCATATTCCATCTTCCCACCTCCAACCAACGCGATTTCCGTCTTTGTCACTCTCCAGCCTGCATCCGGCTCAATCCCTGTATCACTGCCCGACAGAAATCTGACCCAATACCTGGCCGATGGGGGCTTGGATCAGGAGGTCTGCCCTTCCGTCCATGCCGGTGGCTCCCTTGTTGATGAGCACCACCTTGTCCCCTTGAAAATAGTCCACCAGACCCGCTGCCGGATAAACCACCAGAGATGTCCCCCCCACGATCAAAACCTGGGCTCGGGAAATGGCAGTAATGGCCTCTCGAATCGTCTGGGTGTCCAAACCCTCCTCATACAGAACCACGTCCGGCTTAATGGTGCCCCCACAGACCTTACACTTGGGAATGCCGGAAGCAGCTGCCATATAGGAAGCATCATAGAAGGCATGACATTTGGTGCAATAATTCCGATGCACACTGCCGTGAAGCTCCAGCACCTTCCTGCTTCCCGCCGCCTGGTGGAGACCATCAATATTCTGGGTGATCACAGCCTTCAGCTTGCCCGCCTGCTCCAGCTCTGCCAGCTTGCGATGAGCCTCGTTGGGTTTGGCATCCAAAGCCAGCATCTTATCATGATAAAAACGATAGAACTCCTCCGGATTTCTTACAAAAAAACTATGGCTGAGAATGGTCTCCGGAGGATAGGCATAGGTCTGATGGTAGAGGCCATCCACGCTGCGAAAATCCGGAATTCCGCTCTCCGTAGACACCCCTGCCCCACCAAAGAATACGATATTGTCATGGCTGTCTATGATCTCCTGCAGCTCCTTCACCTGATCTTTTACCTGATCCTGCATTTGGTCCTTCTGTTCCATCCTTCCCTTCCTTCCTCCCTCAAGGGGAAATCACCTGTCTTTGAAGCAGCCTGCTCCGTCCGACCCTCCCCTCCCCCTCAGCGGGAAATCAATCGCCTGTCCCCCCGACCAACTTGCGCCAGCCGATCCTTGCTTTCTCTTGCTTCCTCTCTCAGCGGGAGATCAGAAGTCCCTGCACTACGAAGCGCTGGATCTCATTGCTGGTACAGGTAGACAGGGTCACAATCCTGGAATCCTTATTGAAATTGAAATCTCCGCATGAAACTTCAGACTCTGCCTTGCGCTTATTCAAATATTCCACGAATTCATCCCCCGGATTGGTGAAAAGGGTATAGACCTCTCCATCCGCCTCTGTCACCTGCATGCTAAAGATCTGATAGCGGTAATTATAGTCCGGAGTCAAGACCCAGAAATAGGGGCTGTCCGCAAACTTATTCTGCTCTTTTAAAAACTTCAGCTTACCGAACATGGACTGGTTCTTCATATTATGGCCATAGATAATGGTATTGGGATCCTTAAAATCCCTTCCATTGCGGTATTCCACAAAAAGGGTTCCGGCAAAATTATCCTTGCGCTCAAAGGTTCGATGCAGGTAGTAATCATTATCCGTTCCGTGCACCACCGGATAGCTGATATCCAAAGCCTCCACATAAAGCCAGCCTACAATATCCGGATTAATGGCCTTGAGGGAATCGAAATCTACGTTGATAGGAGGGGTAGCCGTAACCGTCTCTGCCGTGAGGGCAGAGGGATCCGCCGGGGTCTGGGTCTGAGACTCCCCCGCATCCGTCTCCTGGGTGTCTGCCACCAGTGTCGTATACTGTTTCAGGCCATCATACTCATCCTCTCCTGCCTTATATTCCAGAGCCGCAGAAGCCAGCCGATAGACGGAATATCCCATGACACCGACACAGACACAGATTCCTAGGGTAAGCAGGACATTGCCGATGCCACCCTTCTTTTTTTTCTCTTTTTTTTGCTTTTTCTTTTGTTTTTTCTCCTGAGACAAGGGTCAGCCCCTCCTTTTCGCTTCTGTCATTCCAATCTGGCGGTGGGGAGGAAAGTCCCCCTGCCAGGCCTTGTTCGGCCCCACTACGAACGAAAGCGCTCTCTGCTGCACGGAGAACGCTTTACGGATTGCGGGAACAGGATTTGAACCTGTGACCTTCGGGTTATGAGCCCGACGAGCTTCCA
>CAVJHW010000104.1:0-9061 GCA_963649395.1 Coriobacteriaceae bacterium
TCCCCCACTGACATGCAAGCATGTCGTGGGCTCAGGCTTTTGACACTGTAACCAATTTTGCCTAACTGTGAAGAATTGCAACTCCTTCCAAGACATAGAAAGGAAAGATATGAGGAAGACAATCCAAGTGGCCGCGGCGGTGATCCGCTCCGGGGACAGAATATTGGCAACCCAGAGGGGTTATGGGGAATTCAAGGACTGGTGGGAGTTCCCCGGCGGCAAGATAGAGTCTGGAGAGACTCCACAGACAGCCCTTCGCCGAGAGATTCAAGAAGAGTTGGACGCAGAAATCCGGATAGGGGATCTGCTGGACCAGGTAGAGTATGACTACCCCACTTTTCACCTGTCCATGACCTGTTACTGGGCGGAATTGGCCTCCGACAGCTGGACCCTGCTGGAGCACGAGGCCGCCCGCTGGCTGAGGGCGGAAGACCTGAAGGCTGTGAATTGGCTGCCTGCGGATGTTGGAATGCTCGAGAAAATCAAAAAGGCTCTGACCGAAAGGCTACCATTGAGGAGGGCGGAACATGGATCATTTTAAGCTAGTATCGGAATACCAGCCCACCGGGGACCAGCCCCAGGCCATTCAGCAGCTGGTGGCGGGCTTCCGGGAGGGGAATCAATGTCAGACCCTGCTGGGGGTTACGGGCTCGGGCAAGACCTTTACCATGGCCAATGTCATCCAGCAGCTGAATAAACCCACCCTGATCATAGCCCACAATAAGACCCTGGCTGCCCAGCTGTATGGGGAGATGAAGGAGTTTTTCCCGGAAAATGCGGTGGAATATTTCGTCTCTTACTACGATTATTACCAGCCGGAGGCCTATGTGCCCTCTTCGGACACCTATATTGCCAAGGATTCCTCCGTCAATGAGGAGATTGACAAGCTGCGCCTGTCTGCCACCTCCTCCCTGATCGAGCGGCGGGATGTCATCGTGGTATCCTCCGTCTCCTGTATCTATGGGCTGGGCAGCCCTAAGGATTATGAGCGGATGATCATCGCCCTGCGTCCCGGCATGCAAAAGGACCGGGATGAGGTGATTCGGGAATTGATCGACATCCAGTACCAGCGCAATGAGATTGATTTTCACCGGGGTTCCTTCCGGGTCCACGGAGACGTGCTGGAAATTATCCCGGCGGAGGTCAGTGACCTGGCAGTTCGGGTGGAATTCTTCGGGGATGAGATTGACCGCATCACCCAGGTAGATGTGCTCACAGGGGAGATTAAGGCGGATCTCAAATACATCGCCATCGCTCCCGCCTCCCATTATGTGGTTCCCATGGAAACCATTCTCCGGGCCACTCAGGATATCGAGAAGGAGCTGGAGGCCCAGATCCGCTATTTTAAGAGGGAGGGAAAGCTGCTGGAGGCCCAGCGAATTGAGGAAAGAACCAATTTTGATATAGAGATGCTGCGGGAAACGGGGGTCTGCTCCGGTATCGAGAATTATTCCCGCCACCTGTCCGGGCTGAAACCGGGCCAGCCCCCCTATACCTTGATGGATTTCTTTCCCAAGGATTACCTGGTCATCATTGACGAGTCCCACAAGACCATACCCCAGATCGGGGGCATGTTTGCCGGGGACCAATCCCGCAAGACCACCCTGGTGGACTATGGCTTCCGCCTGCCCTCTGCCAAGGACAATCGTCCCCTGAATTTTCAGGAATTTGAGGCCCATATTGACCAGATTCTCTTCGTCTCCGCCACCCCGGGGGAATATGAGGCCCAGCATGAGCTGCTGCGGGCAGAGCAGCTCATCCGACCCACGGGACTTCTGGATCCCCGGGTGGAGGTGCGGCCTACCCAGGGGCAGATTGACGACCTGATTGGGGAGATCCGCAAGGAAACCCAGGAACACCACAAGGTTTTGGTCACTACCCTGACCAAGCGAATGGCCGAAGATCTGACGGATTACATGAAGGAGGCCGGCATACGGGTGCGCTACCTCCATTCTGATATCGACGCCCTGGAACGCACCAAGATCATCCGGGATATGCGGCTGGATGTCTTCGATGTCCTGGTGGGCATCAACCTCCTGCGGGAGGGGCTGGATATTCCGGAGATTACCCTGGTAGTGATCCTGGATGCCGACAAGGAGGGCTTTCTCCGCTCCGAAACCTCCCTGGTCCAGACCATGGGGCGAGCCGCCCGCAATGCCGAAGGGCATGTCATTCTCTATGGAGATACCATCACCGATTCCATGCGGCTAGCCATGGAGGAAACCGCCCGCCGCCGCCGGATCCAGGAGGAATACAACCAGGAGCACGGCATCACACCCCAAACCATACAAAAGGGGGTACGGGATCTGATCAGCATTTCCCGGGATCTGGCTCAGACCCAGAGCAAGCTGGAAAAGGATCCCGAATCCATGAGTCTCAAGGAGCTGAAGCGCTTGATGCACAAGGTGGAGAAACAGATGAGGGCCGCAGCCGCGGAGTTAGACTTCGAGACTGCAGCCCAATTAAGAGACCAGATGCTGGAATTACAGAAAAACATAGACGCGCTGCAAAAGGATTGATTTTGGCAATTATGGTTGAAGAATTTCCTTGGCTTTCTCCAGCTGGCTATCGGTATCGCTGCCCTCTGCCTGTTCTGCCTCCACATCCGGCTGGATGCCGCTGCCGTGGATATCATTCCCCTTGGGGGTATAATAATGGGACACCGTCAACTTGACCACACTGTCGTCCGACAGGTGATAGGTATTTTGCACGATTCCTTTCCCATAGGTGGTAGTCCCCACAATCGTGCCTATCTGGTAGTCCTGAACAGCCCCGGCGAAGATCTCCGAGGCGCTGGCGCTGTTGCCATTGACCAATACCACCAGGGGGAGTTCCAAGGGGGTCTTCCCCTGGCAATCTCTTTCCTTGCGATTGCCATCCTTATCCTCGGTATAAACAATGACCCCCTTGGGGAGGATCTGGCTGAGAGTATCACAGACCGCATCCACCAGCCCCCCGGGATTGTCCCTCAGATCGATGATCAGGCTCTTGACCTTCTCTCCCTGCAGCTGGGCAAGGGCATCAGCGAACTGCTGAGCCGTGACCCCAGTGAATTCCGTAATCCGGATATAACCCATATCCGTATCCAGAACCTCTGCCTCCACAGACTTGACCTCCACGGTCTCCCGGGTTACCTCCACCGTAAGGGGCTCCTGGCTGCCCTCCCGGACCAGAGTCAGATGAATCTGCTCCTCTCCGGACTGCTGAATCAATTCTACTGCCTGGGAGGAGGTCATACCCTCTGTATCCTTGCCATTGATTGCACGGATCTGGTCTCCTACCTGAACTCCAGCCCGGGCCGCCGGTGAATCCTCCACGCAGGCCAGCACCACCAATCTTCCGCCCTCACTTTGCTGGGCAATGGTGATGCCGATTCCTACATAGGAACCCTCCTGCTCCTTCTTGATCGATTCATATTCCTCCGCTGTATAATAGGTCGAATATCGATCTCCCAGACCGGCCACCAGACCTAAGAACATATAATCCGTCTGCTGCTGTTCGTCCACCTGTCCCAGGTAATTCCTATTGATGAGGCGCTGGATCTCCTTAATCTTCCGCTGAGCCTGGATGCTGTCCGGCTTACTGGGGGATCCCCCCAGGGGAAGCCACATAAGCAGAAAATACAGAAGGGTCATGGCCATACAAGTAGCCAAAACCCCTCCTAAGAAGTATCTCGCACGCAGACCCCTGTTTTTCTTATCCTCCACTGGAAAAACCCTCTTTCAGACTTTCAGATGCTTCCGTATGGTCAGCATACTTCCCACGAAACCTATTCCCATACCCAGGATCAAACCTACCGGCAAAAGGATCCGGAAAACCTGATCCACCGGCAGCAGACCGTTCATAAAGTCCTGAAGGACACTGAAGCGGGTCAGGATATATTTCACTGCCTGATTATAGAGGAAATAGAGAAGGGTCAGGGGAATCGCCGCTCCCACCAGACCGATCAGGATACCCTCCAGGATAAAGGGAAGGCGTACGAAGATATTGGTAGCTCCGATGAGCTTCATGATCCCAATCTCTTCCTTCCTCACGGTAATACCTACCGTAACTGTATTGCTGATGAGGAAAACCGACACTGCCAGCAATATGATAATGATAATGACAGAAACGGTAGCGATCAGCTTATTCACGGTAGAGAGGGTGGCGGAAGCCTGCTGGGACTGATTCACAGCTCTTACCCCATCCAGCCCCTTGATATACTCTGCCAAAGACTCCTGGTCCTCGATATTATTGACATAGACCTCATAGTGAGCCGAGTTGGCCAGGGGGTTATCATTATTGGCCTTGAAGCCCTCGGCCGCCTGGGTATTGCCCTCAAAATACTGCTCTGCATAGGATTCCCAAGCTTCATCCGCTGAGACATACTTGCATTCCTTGACCACATCTGTCCGATTGCAAATCTCCTGACCGATCAGGTCGATGGAGGCCTGATCCAGATTCTCATCAAAGAATACCGTAATTCCTACATTGGTCTCCACATTCTTCAGAATGTAGGTAAAGTTAATAATAATGGAAAAAAACAGGCCAAACAGGAAAATGCAGGCGCCCATGGTGGCTAGGGAAGCCAAGGAGAACATCTTATTCCTCCAGATATTCTTCACGCCTTGCTTTGCGCTGTAGCCGACTGTACTAATCCTCAACGTAGACACCTTCTTTTTCGTCGCTTACAATGACGCCTTTCCGCAGACGAATCACCCGCTTTCTCATAGCATTGACAATCTCTCGATTGTGGGTTACCACCAAAACAGTTGTCCCCCGGGCATTGATCTCCTCCAGCAGCTTCATAATTTCATTGGAATTCTTGGGATCCAGGTTACCGGTAGGCTCATCAGCCAGAAGAATATCCGGTCGATTTACCAAAGCTCGAGCCAGAGCCACTCGCTGCTGCTCTCCTCCGGACAGCTCCCTGGGGCGGGACCGATATTTGTCCGCCAAACCTACCAGGGTCAGCACCTCCGGCACCCGTTTCTTGATAATCCGATTGGGCTTCTCAATCACCCGCTGGGCAAAAGCCACATTTTCATAGACATTCCGATCCTTCAGAAGACGGAAGTCCTGGAAAACAACCCCGATTCCTCTCCTGTATTTGGGAACCTTCCGTCTGGGAAGCTTGTTCAGCTTTTTCTCATTCACGGTTATAGTTCCGGAGGTGGGATCCAGCTCCTTGAGCAAGAGCTTGATCAGGGTAGATTTGCCCGAACCACTGTCTCCCACCACGAATACGAATTCCCCCTTGTCAATGTGTAAGGATATGTTATCAATGGCTGGCTTGCCCTTGTCATAACTCTTACTCACACCTTCTAAAGTTATCATATTACTTGTACTCCTCCTGCTACCTGATGAAGTCCCCATCTCTGCCCATTGGGCATCAGAAGTCCAGGGTCTCCATGTACTTCATATATCTGACTACCATGAGAGCGATCTTGAAGGTAATGGCATCTTCGAAAATGCGAAGATCCAGCCCTGTGCTCTTCTGCAGCTTATCCAGCCGATATACCAGGGTATTGCGGTGAATATAGAGCTGCCTGGAGGTCTCGGATACATTCAGATTATTCTCGAAGAACTTATTGATGGTGGTCAGCGTCTCCTCGTCGAAGTCATCCGGAGATTTATTCTCGAAAATCTCCTTGATGAACATCTTGCACAGGGGAATGGGCAGCTGATAGATCAGACGTCCGATTCCCAGCGAGCTATAGGCAATCACATCTCTGTCATCGAAGAAAATCTTGCCCACATCCAGAGCCATCCTGGCTTCCTTATAGGAACGGGATACCTCCTTCAGCTCCTTGACAATGGTGCCATAAGCGATATGAAGGTGCTCGCCTCCCTCGTGGCTGGCCACTTCCAGAATGGCAGCTGCAATCTTATCTGCCTGGGGATAACCCTCCCCTTCTGCCAATTCCTTGACAATGATAATACTCTTCTCGTCTACTGCCGTAATAAAGTCTCCCGACTTGCTGCCAAAGAGATTGTTGATATTCTCCAAATTGCCCTGATCTCTGTCCGGGCTGGCCTCCAGGATGAAGACCACCCTGCGGGCATCCGCCTCGATATGCAGCTTCTTGGCTCGATTATAAATATCCACCAGGAGCAGGTTGTCCAGCAGAAGATTCTTAATAAAATTATCCTTGTCAAAACGCTCCTTGTAAGCCGTCAGCAGACTCTGCAGCTGAAAGGTTGCCATCTTGCCCACCAGAAGACTCTCGTCACTGTCCCCCTTGGTCACCAGCACATACTCCAGCTGAAGCTCATCGAAGACCTTGAAGAATTGATAATTCTTCATCGTCAGGGCCTCTGCCTGTGATTGGGCAAAATTCGCAATTTCGCCGGGATCCACCTCTATCTCCGGGCAGGTAGCTACCAAAACCTTACCCTCTGTATCCAACACTCCCATATCCATCTTGGAAATACTCTTAAGCCCCTCAATCGTATTCTGCAAAATCTGGTTTGAAATCATCTTAGCTTCCCTTTCTCCCTAATACATATCTATAGTTCGCAACGAACCGTCATCCTCATTCTAATACAAAATGCACAAAATGAAAAGGGGAAATTTTGTTATTTTTTTTGCATCTTTTTTATCATTTCATGAAATTCACCAGAAAAGAACCTCTCAGGAAGGTCTTTTGCATTCAAAGTTATAGATTACAGCAGCATGCAAGCTTCCAGGAACGGGGTAAGTATAACAGATAGGAGAAAAAAAAGCAACCGCAAAGCGGCTGCTTTTTAATATTTTTGAAATATTTATGTAATATTTACTTCGGGCATCCAAACCCTCAACCCTGGGCTTACGCGGATTCGACCCAACCGCAGCATCAAACCTCGAAGATCAGATCTCCATAGGAGGGCATGGGCCACAGATCCTTGTCTACCATCATCTCCAGCTCATCCACCGGTGCACGGAGTTCTGCCATAGCCGGTACCACCTTCTCATGGTAGAAGACAGCCTGGTCTCTGCCCTCTGCCAGAGCAAAGGCCTCCGCCTCCACATCAATCAGCTTCTTCAGGGCTTCCTGGGTCTTCTTCAGCAGGGCACTGGTCTCCTCCAGCAGATCCTTCTGCACGGATACCTCACTGACCCCTGCCGCCTGAACCGATACAATGGTCTCTGCCAGGGCCTTGGTATACTTCACCACAGCCGGGATAATCTGCTTGCTGGCCATATCGATCATAGTCTTCGCTTCTATATTAATGGTCTTGGTATAGTTCTCGTACTTCACCTCTTCCCGGGATTCCAGCTCGGTCTTGGTGAAGACGCCGAACTTCTCGAACATATCAACGCTTTCCTTCTTCACCAGCTCCGGAACTGCCTCTACCATGGAGCGGATATTGGGCAGCCCTCTTCTCTCAGCTTCCTCTACCCAAGCATCGGAATATCCGTTGCCATTGAAAATGATTCTCTGATGCTCGCTCAGGTTCTTCTTGATCAGGTCATGGACAGCCTCATCGAAGTTGTCTACTCCCTCCAGCAGGTCACAGGCCTCGCAGAAGGCTTCTGCCACGATGGTATTCAGGACAATGTTGGGACCTGCGATGGAATCTCTGGATCCCACCATACGGAACTCAAACTTATTGCCGGTGAAGGCGAAGGGTGAGGTACGGTTCCGGTCTGTGGCATCCTTGTTCAGATCCGGCAGACTCTTAACACCGGTCTCCAGCTTACCACCCTTGATGCTGCTGGTAGCGACACCGGTGCTGATGAGCTGGTCTACCACATCCTTCAGCTGCTCTCCCAGGAAAATAGAGATGATAGCCGGCGGCGCCTCGTTGGCTCCCAGTCTGTGGTCATTTCCCGGATCAGCGGCGGATTCTCTCAAGAGTCCCGCATGCTTGTCCACTGCCTTGATGATACAGGACAGAACCAGAAGGAACTGGATATTTTCGTGAGGTGTCCTACCGGGCTCCAGCAGGTTGATTCCGTCATCGGTGGTAATGGACCAATTGTTGTGCTTTCCGGAACCATTGACTCCTGCGAAGGGCTTCTCATGCAGCAGGCACTTCATGCCATGCTGGCAGGCCACCCGCTTCAGGGTCTGCATTACAATCTGGTTGTGATCTACTGCTACATTGGCCTCTGCGTAAATGGGTGCCAGCTCGTGCTGGGCCGGAGCTACCTCATTGTGCTGGGTCTTGGCAGTAACTCCCAATTTCCACAGTTCAATATTCACATCCTTCATAAAGGAAGCGATTCTCTGACGGATGGTTCCAAAATAATGATCATCCATCTCCTGTCCCTTGGGAGGCATAGCCCCAAAGAGGGTACGTCCGGTATAGATCAGGTCCTTCCTCTGCAGGAACTTTTCCGCATCTACCAAGAAATACTCCTGCTCAGGTCCTACCGAGGGAGTGACCTTCTTGGAGCTGTTATTTCCAAAGAGCTTCAGCAGACGCAGGGACTGCTTGTTGATGGCCTCCATGGAGCGAAGCAGGGGAGTCTTCTGATCCAGCGCCTCTCCGGTATAAGAACAGAAGGCCGTGGGAATGCACAGGGTAGCTCCTGCCGCATCCTGGCGTACAAAGGCCGGTGAGGTGCAATCCCAGGCGGTATATCCTCTGGCCTCAAAGGTTGCCCTCAGACCGCCGGAGGGGAAGGAAGAGGCATCCGGCTCGCCCTTGATGAGCTCCTTACCGGAGAAGCTCATCAGCACCTTGCCGCTGGGCAGGGGAGCGGTAATGAAGGAGTCATGCTTCTCTGCGGTAACACCGGTCAGGGGCTGGAACCAATGGGTATAGTGGGTGGCACCCTTCTCAATGGCCCACTCCTTCATCTCATGAGCGATCACATCGGCGGTGCCCAGATCAAGCTCTCCTCCCTCCTCAATGATATCCTTCAGCTTCTGATAGACTTTTTTCGGAAGGCGCTCCTGCATCACCGCATCATTGAACACATTCTCTCCAAAGATTTTTGCTGCATTCACATATTCTCCCATGTTCTCTCTTCCTTTCTCTGGTGTATTTACGCATGTCCTGTGGTTTCTTCCCTAAACTCTTCCCTCGACAGATAAAGAAAAGGGCATTCCACTCCTCTTGTAGAACGCCCTTGTCTAACATACGTATATCA
>CAVJHW010000105.1:0-9034 GCA_963649395.1 Coriobacteriaceae bacterium
AGGGAAGTCTGCCTGCTTAGTGTTTCTTCAAGCTGAGGACTAGCCAGCTGTACTGTTGCCCCTGCCCCGGCACCCCCTCTGGCCGTCCTGTTTAGAATAATGATTCGACCAGCTGCCCGGTTTGCAACAGCATTTCAGTCAGGCATCCGGCGTGGACGGCTGTTCCGTCTTGATGGGCGCCCCCTCAATTGTCCCTGAGCAGCTCCATCAGCTCCTCCTTGGTCAGGCTGCCGCCCTTGAGGTCGTTGCCCTCCAGGATCTGGTCCGCCAGCTCTCGTTTCTTCTCCTGGAGCTTGAGGATATTCTCCTCGATGGTTCCCTTGACGATGAGCTTGTAGACATTGACCACATGCTTCTGCCCGATGCGGTGGGCCCGGTCAGTGGCCTGGTTTTGGACAGCCAGGTTCCACCAGGGGTCGAAGTGGATGACGATATCCGCTGCTGTCAGGTTCAGCCCCGTGCCCCCGGCCTTGAGGGAGATGCAGAAGACGGGGGTCTGGTCCTTATTGAAGGCCTCCACCATCTCGGCTCGTTTTTCCTTGCTGACAGAACCGGTGAGCATGTAGTAGTCGATATGCTCCTGCTGCAGGCGTTGCGCCAGGTGGTCCAGCATGGTGGTAAATTGGGAAAAAAGAAGGATCTTGTGGCCGCTGGCAATGGCATTCGTGACCAGGCTCATGCACATGTCAGCCTTGGCGGACTCCCCCTTGTAATCCTCAAAGACCAGGGAGGGATCGCAGCAGAGCTGGCGCAGGCGGGTGAGCTCGGCCAAAATGGTAATCTTGGAGGATCTGAATTCCTCCTCCGTCTGCTTGTTCAGCAGCAGCATCAGGCGCTTGACGTGGGCATCGTAGAGCTTCTGCTGCTCACCGGTCAGCTGGGCGAACATATTCTCCTCCAGCTTATCCGGAAGATCTCTTAATACATCCTTCTTCAGCCGCCGCAGGACGAAGGGCCGGATCATCTTCTGCAGCCGTTTCATGGCGGCCTCCTCGGAGTTTTGCACCACCGGAAGCTCAATCTCTTCCCGGAACTTCTTGTAGGTGTAGAGGAAGCCGGGCATCAGGTAATCGAAGATGCTCCAGAGCTCGCTGAGGCGGTTCTCTACCGGAGTTCCGGTGAGGGCCATGCGGAAGTCTGCCTGGACCTCCTTGACGGCCTTGGCGGCCTGGGTGTTGGAATTCTTGATATATTGTGCCTCGTCAATGACCTGACAGCGAAAATGGTAGTTGTCATATTCCTTGATATCTCGCTTCAGAAGGTCATAGGAGGTCAGGAGAATGTCGTCCCCTCCGGCTTCCTTCAGGATCTTCTGCCGCTCTGCCGCTGTTCCGGTAACCATACGGGGGGTTAGCTCCGGGGCAAAGCGCCGGATCTCGCTGCTCCAGTTGTAGACCAGGGAGGCGGGAGCTACAATCAGGGCATTGCGGTTGGCCTTGGAATTCTTTGACCCTTCTGCCTCCTGATGGTCTGACAGGAGAAATGCAATCACCTGCAGAGTTTTGCCCAGACCCATGTCATCTGCCAATATTCCGCCGAAGCCATTGTGCTTGAGGGTCTTGATCCAGAGAAAGCCCTTCTTTTGGTAATCCCGCAGGATGGGGTCCAGGCTGGGGGGGATTTCGAAATCATTGTCCTCAATGGTCTTCATATTGCGGACCAGGGACCGGAAGGACCTACTCTTCACCGCGGAGACCACAGGATCCTCCTTAAGCTGGGCATCCAGATAGAGGGCCCGGAACTTCTGCACCTGTACCTGGTCCTCCTTCATCTGCTTGTCGGTGAGCATCAAGCCTTCCTTGAGCTCCAGGACGGTATCCAGGCCGGAATCCTGGGCATTGATGAAGGTGCCGTCCTTGAGACGGTAATATTTCTTCTTCCGGTTGTAGCGGGACAAGATATCCAGCAATTCTCCCCGGGACATATCTCCGGCAGTCATGGTCAGATTCAGCAGTTCCCCATCCAGGGAAACTCCCACCGTCACCTTGGGGGCTGGGTGCACCTCCATTCGCTTCAGGGCATCGGAGATATAGACTTGACCTATGGCTTGCAGGGCAGGGATCCCCTTGACCAGGAAGTCGTATACCAGCTCTTCGTCGTCAAGGATCGCCGAACATTGGAGGGAGGAATCATAGGCATTAGTATAATTCAGGATCAGCTGCCGCAGCGCCGTCTCTGCCGCTACGTCCCGGATAGCGATCTCCTCTGTAGTGTAGAGGGAGAACTTCTGCTTTCCGTAGTGAACTATGGGCTTGCAGGTGATCATATTTTCCTGAGGGGCGTCCAGGTAGATGTGGAATTTCGGCTCCGCCATCCCATAATCCTCCGGTTGGAAGTTCTCGGTTTTGCACCGATAGAATTCCTTTAAGACCGGCAGAAAATCCTGGCAAAAGGCCGGGACATCCTTGGTTTCGATAAAGGGATTGGCAGAGGAGCCCTTGGTCATGAATTCTATGAAGTCCTGGAGGGCAGGTGCCAGGTCCTCCATGGATTCTATATATATCTTTCCCTTGTGGAAGGACAGGACATATCGAGGGGTAAGGCCGGTGATGGGGAAGGAATTGCTTTGCAGCTGAATCCCTTGATCGGTGCCGGTGATGGTCAGGGTTCGAGGCGGATGCTCCTGGACCGGGGTCCACTGGTTGCTAGGATCATCGGGAATATTTCCCTGCAATAGCCTGCCTTCCATGAGAAGGAGAAAGTCGGTCATCTCCGAACCGGACAGATCCAGATGGCGCACCTTTTCGGTGGCTCCGGCGTAATAACCGTAGTAGCTATTCTGCCGGTGGGAGTCCCGGTTGTTGGCAGCCCATTTCTGCAGGAAGGGCACCAAAGGTTTGGAGTCCTCATCAAAGGCCTCTGGGGTATGGATAAAATGCAAGTTCTTCCCATATTGATAATCTTCCTGCTTCTCCAAGGCACTCACGAAGGTAAATACATCCTTCAGGACATACATTTTGCTAATGCCGATCTTGAATTCCACATAGAAGGTAGAGGATTCTATGGTAAAATAGGGCTCCAGATGCACCTGGCCATAGGTGTCTGCCTGCAGCAGAGGGAGGGATTTCGCAACTGCCCGCTTCTGAAACAGCTTAGACAGCTCCGGCGTGGTATGGCGGATTACCTTCTTTGGCTTCTGTCCCTGCTTCTGCCTTGGTTTCTGCTTCCGGGAAGCCGGGGTGCCTCGGGAAGATCTGGCAGCGATCTCCGGATTGGTTGCCTGCATATACATGTAGTGCATGAGCGCCGCGACACAGTGTTCACAAAGCCCATGGTAGGCGTTGAAGGAAGGGCAGGTGCATCTGATATATTCCACCTTATCGGTCTCGGTATTCAGACGAAAATTCACCGTGTAGCCACTGGTTTTGTCTTCTCGAACATCCACCGTGACATCGTTGAATTCCCGGACAGACTGGGGCTCGACCCGGGCGATCCGACCCTGAGAATAGATTCCAAGGCCCTTGGAAAAAGAGGTGGAATCGGCCATTTGTTTGATTGTAGTTAAAGAAAGCATCTTGGTATAGAAACCTTTCTGTAGAATGATTGCTTCTTGACATATCGGTAGGGAGGCTTGCCTTCCCCTTCGGGAAAAGCCTATCGGTTGTGGTCACAGAGCTGGCATTGGGACATCAGAGGATCCTTGGTCTCTCGCTGGAAGATACCTGCCCATTTACAGATACTCTGAAGAATGGGTATGACAGATTCTCCCTCGTCTGTCAAGGAGTATTCCACCCTCGGCGGTATCTCATCGTATTGCTTGCGGACGATCAGATTATCCCGAATCAGTTCCTTTAGGGTAACGGACAGCACGGCATCCGTAATATTCAGCATTTCCTTTCGAATGCCGCTGTAGCGCAGGGTGCCCTTTGCATGCAGAACACAGATGATACGGGATTTCCATTTTCCCCCGAACATTTCAAGCCCGAAATCCAAAGGACATCGGATATCCGCCTCCAGCTTCTTTTGATACATTTGAAATACCTCCCCAATTTTCTTCTCTATATTTATACTACACATTTCGAAGAATAATGCAACTGTCAAATGAAAGGAAGTTGTATGACCGATTCCCGAAACCTATCTTTTTTCTGCTGTGAATTGTAGTTTTTTTTGGGGGGGGAAGTTTCCTGCTTTTTCGTATTTGAATCTTGAATTCTCGTGAGGCTTATGCTACTATAATCTCATCTAATTGAATACCAGCAGACAACCATGCTCCTGTTTTTTGTGACAGGAGCGGACGGAATGGGGTGAAAGTCCTCGCGAGTGGGTCACTGTGAAGCCCGCCGGGGCCAGAGAGTGCGAAGCATATTGCTTGGGTGCTTGTATCTGGCGCGGCGCGGATAAGTCAGATACGTTGGGCTGTCTGTAGGATACCTGCCGCAACCGGGTATATCTGTATACGAAAGACAGAAATGATAAGCAGAATGCAACGCCTGTGCGGCCAAGATTAGGTCGCACAGGCGTTTTTTGGTGCACCTGGCGGCGCAGGTTTCTAACGGTTGCAAGGCCCGAATCCGACCGGAAGCGGGAAGAATATAGCCGAAGCCCGGTAGCTATACGGAAGCATGCGGGATCCATGTGACAGATAGATGGAGGGAAAGGAGCGAAAAACATGCAAACATATCGCACAAAAAACAAAGCAAGACTGCCAGCGATGCTGCTGGCGATCGTTCTCACCATGAGCTTGTTGCCCCTAAACGTTTTGGCTGCCAATGTGCAGGAAAGGACCCAAGCGGGAGAGACAACACAGCAAGAGGAGAATCCGGCAGAACAGCTGCCACAGGCTTCTTCCGAAGATTCCGAGGAGTCGACAGAGGAAATAGTCTCGGAGGAAACGGCGCATACCATCACGGTAGCTGATGTGGAAACGGGGATCACGCTTTCCGTCGGCGAGCTGTATACCATAGACTTGTCCGAAGTCTTTACGGACAGCGAAGGGCATACCCTGCGCTATAGCCTGAGCGGCGGCAGCTTCAATTCCCAGGTCGGCATCACGGACGCCGGCATTTTCAAATTCACCTCGCCGTCGGCCGGGGATTTCACGCCGAAAATCAAAGCCGTATGCACGGATAATATTCGCTTCAGCGCCCTGCTGGAGCTCTCTATTACGGTGACGGACGGTGACGAATATGAAAACCCGGCGCAATATGGCTATGACGAAACATCGGCAGACAGCGTCGCCGTCACCGTTACAATCTCGAACGACGGTATTCCGCTTATGGGAAGGGACGGTACGGTTTTATCTCATCTGACGGTGGACGTCCCCTATTTTGACCTTGCAGAATATGGACTGGAGGGCTATTACCGCTACCATACCAAGGGTGGCAAGGGTTCCTATGCAGATGGCAACGTTGTGGAGCGGCCCACGGCAATGCACCTTTTCATCTATCTGCTGGAGCGCTATTATCTGGGCATACCGGAGGAACAGTGCGGCACGGGAACCTCTGACCTTCTCAGCTACAATGGCACGGACGACGTGTTCTATTTTGATGGCAACAAAGCGTATACATCTCAATTCCAGGCTCTGGTGTACACGGGCAGCGCAACTTCCACCTACATGAAGAACTTCTGGGGGCATGATGAAAATCTTATGTATTACCGCAACCACGTCTATCCGCTGATGAGCAAGGGCTGGGGCGCGACCTCGGACTATATGCTGCTTTCGGACGGGGACACGGTGGATCTTGCCATGTTCTCAAATTGGAGTTTCTATAATGGCGGCGCGTTTTGCTGCTTTAATCAGGAGTCCTATACCGTGGGAACCGGAACCACCCTGGGCTTTACCACCCGTGCTTCCTCTTCCAATGCATTTGGCAGCAATGTGCTCTCGCCTATCACCGGACTGAATGTGCGCATATACGATGAGGAGTGGCAGCTGCTGGACGAGCTGGAGAGCGATACGGCGGGCTTCCAATATACGTTTAACAAGCCGGGTACCTATTATCTGATGGGGGTTGACCCAAACGCCGGTACAGAGGAAGCCTGCAAAGCGCCTGCCACGGCGGTTGTTACGGTTACGGACAGCTTTTCGGATTATCCCTTTTCCTCTGTTCAGACTGCGGACGGTCAGCTCCTGCCGAACATCGAATTACATACCGACGTGCCGAACATGGGTAGATACCACATCTCTGTTCCCACCGGCACGGAGCAGGTCATTATCACATGGAAGGACGACGCCCAGATTTCCGAGAGCTATGCCGCCTATGGCCTTGACGGCAGCGGGTATGTCGAGAATGCCGGGACGCTGACGGTAAGGGATCACGCTGTCACCGTCCATCCCGCAGATTGGGCAGAGGGCAGCAGTGCGCTGGTTTTGAAGGATGCAGACGGTAATCCTCTCGGGGCATTTACCTTTGAATTTTATACGTCCAGCGGCGTCAACTTCGCCCCGGCGCTGGCCGCCGGAGTAAGTGCCGCAAAAAATGCAAAGGTACGCGAGAAAAAAGCCTATACCGTGGATCTCTCAAAGATTTTCAGCGACCCGGAAAATGACAGTATGACCTATGAGGTGTCGGTGGACGGCAGCGAATTTACGGCGGCGGAGCAGAATTTCACTTACACATGGGAGGAGCCCGGCAGTGCCAGGCTGGTGTTCCGCGCAACGGACAGCAAGGGAGCCGTCAGCACCGATACCCATACCGTGAATCTCACGGTCTTCCAGAACAGCTTTCCGGGCTACGTCGATGCGGAAAATACCGCGAAGCAGGATACGGTTATTGAAGGGCATCTGACGGAGCTTGAGTTGACTGCGGTTTTTTCCGACTCGGACGGTGACACGATGTCGTGGGAGGTATCCGTAAACGGCGGAGACTTCGTAAAGGTAAAGGACGAGGAGTTGAGCAACTGGAGGCGCTGGATATTGACAGACAGAAACACCGGCACGGGCTATTACGAGCAGCACTATGCTTACCGATTCAGACCGGAAACGGGCGTGACTGTTCTGCGTTTCCGTTCTTTGGACGATTTAGGCTACAGTGACGATGCAATCTACACCTGGACAGTCACCGCAACGGCCAACCATGCGCCGGTGGCCCAGCAGGAAACCTCCTCGCAGGATGGCATGGTAAGGCATCCGTTGAGCTTTGATATGAATTCCATATTCACAGACCCGGACGGCGACGCAATGACCTATACCGTGTCGGTGGACGGCGGTGAGGCTGAAACAACAGGCTCTGATTATACATTCGACCTGGTGGAGGAGACAGGCGTGCATACGCTTGTATTTACGGCTACGGACGTGGCAGACGTCAGCAGCTCCGCCACTGTGGAGCTTAATATACAGGAGGAACAGGTCTATGACCTTTCCGTTACAGACAATGTGATAACCCCCACGAGAAACGGCTCCATGACGGGTGTTGAGACAGAGGGCGGCGTGGCCTATATTGATGCTTTCACCGTTTCCGACGAAGTGATCGTACAGAGCGTCAAATATTCGGAATTTGATGATACCTATGTCTACTATATAACACTGGACGGCACCGGCGTATCGCGGAACACCTCGCTGACGACAAAACTGACGGGATCAGGAGATGTCGACGTCGGCTTCGCATCAGGAAACGACCACTGGAAAACGGGCAATGACAGCTTTTCGGTGACCCTGACAGACGGCAGTGCCGACTATGTTGGAAAGTTTTCGTGGGGCTGCGGAAGACCTTGGGGCGTGTACCGCTACTGTCGCTTTGTATTCACCATGGCAGAGGACAACGGAGCAACGCCGGTGAAGCTGATTACAGCAACGGAGAAAGAGCCGGTACTCTATGTGGGACAGCATCCGGGCGTACTGGGAATTTCGACAAGCTGCCTTTACAGCGACGGCGTCATCCGCAACAAAGTAAATAACGACATCACCGTTTCCCCGCGGCAGATGACGGAGACAGGCGAGCAGACCTTCACCGTCGGTGCTAATGGATTGACCGCTGAGGTCACCGTAACAGTTAAGGAGCTGCCATCATGGATGGGAATACTGAACTGGACAGAGGGTGAGAAGGGCGGCCTTTCCAGCATCGCCGTTGTAGACGAAAACAGCGAGCCAATTGAGGGCGCGAAAATCGTGATCGGCGAGACAATCGAAAATCCGGATGCGGCCCCGGGCGACACTGCAACAGCCTATTATGGCGGCAGAGGCAACAAAACAAATACGTCAATCCGCGTACAGCTCCCGGAGGGAACGGAGGAGGACGCCGTGATAAGGCTGCGCTTTGATTATTTCAACCTGTTGACGGATTCTCAGATTTTTGTCACCTCGTCCAGCATGAGTGCACCCCTGTATGCATGGTATAGCCATTCCTCCTTGCAAACCGTTACCCTCTCCGGCGGCAAGGGGAGCGCGGCAGCCTACTATTACACAGAAATACCGTCAGTATTGCATAACAGCTATGACCGGTTCGATATCAGCTGCGTCATAGGTGATAACAGCCTGAGCGGCACTGTCAGCGCATGGGACGGCGAGGACAACCTGTCCCTGCTGCTCTATCCCGACTCCATGTCCGAGGAAGATATCCGCACCGACGTGCGCCAAGACAGGACAGACGCTCTTGATGTCGGCTTTACGGTGGGGGCGGCACAGGCAGACGGTAAGCACTATATCCGGAGCTTTACTGCCGAGGGAATGGAAGCGGGCGCATATAAGCTGGCGGTGTATAAGCCGGGCAAGTATGTGGTAAGCGTATCGACAGTCACCATTTCCGGTGAGACGGACGCGGGCAGCATGGTGCTCTGGCTCCTTGGAGACGTGAACAACGACGGCAGGGTGAACTACACGGATGCCGCCCAGATCAAGCGATATACGGCAGGAAAGCGCGATTTCACAGCCGAGGCCCTTCTTGCCGCCGATGTAAACGGCGAGGGAAAGATCAACAATACGGATGCGGCGCAGATTTGCCGCTATACCGCCGGAAAAACATCTTCGTTTGATAAAATCAGTTGAGAAGCTGATTTTACAAATAAACAATATAGGTTTGGGTGTCAAAACACCCAAACCTATGGTTACACGGATTGTTCCGTGCTACGCACTCCCACAATCCTCCCTCAATTCGGG
>CAVJHW010000106.1:0-8928 GCA_963649395.1 Coriobacteriaceae bacterium
ATACTTTTCAGTGTAACGCCGGTTGTTTTCGCCGCCGAAATCGCCCAAATTTTTACTTTAACTTTTGATAATGCAACTCCTCATGCCGGAGACAAAATAACTGCAACGATTTATCTGGATCAAACTCCAGCTGACTACTATAAGGTTACAACCACGCTTTCCTATAACAAAGACTTCCTGACATATGAGAGTTATACTTGCTCATGGGAAGATATGACTTGTACTGTGAGGGAGAAGACCTCCGGTGAAATAAGATCATACGTTGATTTCAAAATCGACAGCAACAGAGGTACAAACACAGATATTTTGAATAAAATTCGAACACGTCAGACGGGTGCGTTTGCTACAGTTACCTTCAAAGTAAATGAATCCTGTGAGGTTGGACAGGCAATCAACTATCAATTTATCGGTTCGTTTTATAATGTGAATGCAATGGCTGCCATCAATAACGTAAGAGTAACAGGCTCTCTTGTTGTTAATGAGCAGGGTGGCAGTACAATCACCGTCCCGAAAACCAAAACTGGCTATACCGTTTCCATGGGTGCTGACCAGCAGCTTACGGCGGGTCAGAGAGTTCGTATTCCGGTGACAGTTGCCTCCTCAGAGAAGGACATTACCGGATTCAATGCCTACGACATGACCTTCACCTATGATCCGGAGGCCTTGACTTTGAACACCAAAAGCGGTGACGTTTCCGGTATGACTCTGGAGGATACGAACGGCACCATTCGTGTTCGTCGTTATGGCGAGGCTATGGAACTAGGTGAGGCTTTGGCTCTGGATTTTACTGCCAACAAAACTGCTATCAGTACTGTTAGGCTGACTTCTGCCAGATTTGACCTGGAGATCAACTCTATCAACTTTGATGCTCCAGAGGCCACCATCACAGACGCAGATACCCTGGTGGATGCCAACAACTTCATAGTGACTCTTCCGGATGAGTTTACATCAGATGCGGAGACACGTATGGTTGTCAAGGGCGGAAGCTTTACCTTCAAGCCGGTGGACAAGAACTATGACTATACCTTTACGGTGGAAATGGGTGACAGCATCTCGGAGGATCTGACCTTTGCCTCGAACAACACTTATACCATTGGGGATATTACTGACCACGTGACAGTCCATTGTACCGGAAAGACTCCTAAGAAGGTTAAGGTAAGGTACTCATTTCGGTACGAGAAAGAGCTCGGCGGCGGGTTAAAAAGAGTGGAGGAATTGTCTGAGGTAATCAAGGGACCGGACGAGGTGGCCTACGGGGAGGAATATTCCTTTGCGATCCGTCCCGTGTTTAGGAGAGCGTATTACGCGTCTGTAAGAGGAGATGCCGGGACCTTAAACCTAGTCCAAAGAGCCAACGCAGATGGCACAGTGACGTATACCGTTAAAAATCTCTTCTCAAGTGAAGATCTTGTTATCCAGATCAATGCCCACGAGTTTACTAGTTACAATGTGGTATTTGAGGGAAATGGCACGGAGGATCTGGCACCGAACACGACGTACTATGTAGGAAAAGGAAAGCTTCCCTACTATTTCGAACTAAACAAGCGTGAGAATTGTGATTATACCGTTACGGCACTTTATGGCCAGCCAAGGATGCCGTGTACCGTAACTGAGTATGAGGATGGTAAATACATGGTTGAGGGCAACGGACCGCTCTACATTACGGTGACCAAGGTTTCTCATAGTGTGGAGGAGGTGGATGTCTCCCCCTATCTGGAGCTGAACGATAAGACCCTGATGCTGGTGGCGGTAAAGGGAGCTCTCGAGAGTGGCAAGGCTTATACTTATGATGGGAATACCATGTATAAGGTTCAAAACCATGGCAGCTATGGCATGAATATGCAGGGCTGGCTGGTGCTGGTGGACAAGGGGCAGACCTTGACCCAGGAGGAAGCCGCCGCCAAGGTGGAGATCTCTGCCGCTGACAGCGTGGTGACCATAGACGCAAGCGGCGATGTGAATATGACCGGGACGGTGGATGTCAACGATGTACAGTTTATCTATGATATGTACAACGGTGTATACAATGACTTTAGTCAGGCATCTGTGGAAAATTTCCTGCGGGCCGATGTGAACGGCTCCAAGAATCTGGATCATGCCGATGCAGTGGCTGCGGTAAGTCAGTTTGAAGTATGGTGGAAATTACCGACTTGATGAGCCGGTCCATGAGATAAGGAGAGATCCATGAAAAAAGGCATAGTATCTTTTTTGCTGACAATGAGCCTGCTCTTGTCGGCAGGCCTGCTGGGCGTGATTTCGGCATTGGCTGTGGATTCCTGCGTGTCCGTGAAGCAGGATGCCGTCACTACCGGGGAGGTAGTGGCCGGCAGTCTGCTGGAGATCAGGCTGTCGGATGTTTTTGAGGATACGGGAGGTCATGCCCTGACCTATACCTTGAGCAATGCATCCCAGTTTGGACCGCAGACCAAGATCAAGGATGGAATCCTCTATGTATCAGAAAGTAAGCCGGGCATCTATCAGCCGGAGATTACTGCGGTCTGCTCGGACGGCAAGAAGGTCAGCTACACTTTGACTATCACAGTGACCGAGGCCCCGCACGGACTGGATGAGCAATATAATTATGATGAGACGCCTGCCAGCCAGGTGACGGTCTATGTGACCCTGTCCAATGATGGAGTTCCCCTCCAGGGAAGGGACGGAACGGTTCTCTGTCATAAGGCAGTCACGGTACCCTATTTTGATTTGAAACTCTACGATCTGGAGGAATTCTATCGTTATCATACGGAGAATGGGGAGGGGGAGTATGTGGATGAGCTTGTTGTGCAGCGTCCTACCGGTCTCCACCTCTATCTCTACCTGATCGAGCGCTATTTCATCGGTCTGCCGGAGGAGGAATGTTGTAAGGGCAAATACAAGCGCGGCGATCTGTCGTCTTATCGGCTGGAGGAGGATGTCTTGTACATGGATGACACGACAGCCTACAAGGCAGATAAGATGGCAGCCCTGACCATCACAGGCCCTGCCACCAGTCTCTATATGACGAATTTCTGGGGGCATGATGAGAATCTCATGTATTATAGAAATCATTGCTATCCCTACATGAGCCCTGGCTGGGGGTCTACCTCCGACTATATTGTCCTGTCGGATGGGGATACCTGGGATGTGTCTATGTATAGCAACTGGAGCTTCTGGAGCAACGGCGGTGTCTTTACCTGCTTTGATCAGGACGATTATAGGGTTCGTCCCGGTTCCGAGGTGACTCTTAACACACGAGCCTATGGTACAACCTTCCAGAATAGCGATTTTTTTGACTTTAGCGAATTGGATGTTTTCCTCTACGATTCTAAGTGGGAGCAGATGGCTCAGCTGAAAGCCGCAGATGACGGAAAGAGCACCTTTTCCTTCTCTGCTCCTGCCCAGGAGGGCACCTACTGTATTGTTGGTATGGATCCCAACCGTACCATCGCCGAGGATGAGTCCGGAGGAAATGCCTATGCCAAGTATGCACCGGCGACGGCAATGCTTCATGTATCCGCTTCTGCCGAGATGGAACGCCCCTTCCAGTCTATTTCGGTCAATGGCAGGGTATTGGATGTCGGGAACATCTCCTATGAGGGCACGGTTACCCTGGGCAGCCAGGATAATGAGCAATTCATGAAGGTCTATGAGGAGATCCCCAGGTACCATGTGACTCTGCCAGAGGGAACGGAGGTCGTCGACGTCACCTACAAGGAAGGCGTGGATATCTACCATGCGGATGCCACAGCCTATGGCTATGAAACAGATCTGGAAGCGGATGCCGTGTCCTCTCCAACCATTCGGGCTCTGACCTTGGCCGATAGCTATAGAGTCAACGGAAATGGCACCCAGACCGTCACAATGCCCGTCCCCCGCTATATCCGCAAGGAGGACGGAAGTTCTATGGCAGTCACTCTGGAATCTGGCAGCACAAATGACTTTAAGCCGGTTGCCTTGTTCACCTTCGAGTATGACAAGAAGGAGGACCCCCAGCCGGATGTGACCTATGGTGATATAAACGGGGATGATACCGTTGATGTTTCGGATGCTTTGCTGCTCTGCCAAATCTACCTGGGCAATGTAAGGCCGACAGATAGGCAGAGCGCAGCCGCAGATGTAAACGGCAGCGGGGCGGCCGATGTTTCGGGAGCTTTGTTGATCTGCCAATATTATCTGGGAAACCTCACAGAATTTCCGGCTGGAAAGTCGGGCTGAATAAAGGAGGAGGCAAACCTACATGAAAAAACTGATTTCTGTCCTGCTGGCATTGACGATGGTACTGGGCTTGGTGCCTGCCGTCTTTGCCGCAGACGAACCGACCATCACTATGAGTGCGGATAAGGATACAGTTGCTCCTGGTGAGACCGTGACCTTGACTTTAAGCCTGGATAAAGACACTGTAGTTGATGGCGCAGGCTTTAAGATTGATTTCGATAAGGATGTATACGAATACGTGAAAAAGGTTCCGGATACCTTTGACGATACTACAAATGAAAATGTAGCGAATGCAAACGGCTGGGTCAGAGCAGTTTATTTGAACACGAAGCCAAGCAAACCCACAACCTGGTCTGCGGGTCAACTGGATACGTTTACTTTTAAGGCAAAAGAGGGTGTAAGCTCTTCTACAGCTAAATTTACATTGACCGTTGAAAATCTGGAAAAATATAATCAGGTCGATCCGGCCAACAATATCAAGGTTGCCCACAAGGTGGCTGGTGGTGAGCTTACCATCCCAGTGCAGACCCCTATTAAGGGTTATACCGTGTCTTTAGGCGGGGGCGGGCAGATTACCGCCGGTGAGATTGTGGAGATCCCTGTGACCATCGGCAACAATGACGGAAGAACCAGCTTCAATGCCTATGATCTGAAATTCATCTATGACGCCAGCGCTTTGGAGCCAGCTATGGAAGAAGGGAACACTGAGGGCTATCGGCTGACGTATAGAGGGGGAAGACTTCGTGTGATACGTTATGGCCAGGCTGCCGAGCTGGGAGAGGTACTTACCCTGCGTTTTATCGGAACCGGTCATGGTTCGACTCAGGTAAGGCTGACAGAAGCTTATGTGGATGCCAATGCCAATGCGCGGGAATTTGATGCGCCTGCGGCTACAATCCTGAGGGATGCATCTACGGTAGATATCCATGGTTACTTGCTGACCTTGCCGGATGACTTCATCCGTACGGATGCGGAGGGGTCAGTGATTGAGCCGGGCAGTACCGTAACCTTCCGGCCCAAGGATCTTAACTATAAGTATGATCCTTATGCAGACAGTTATACTTCGGGGGGGCTGTTGTGGACTGTGGAAGTTAAAATGGGGGAGGACGGAGACTTTTTTATTCCCAATGTCGATAGAAGTGTGAAAGTTAGGACTTATAAGAAACCCAAGAGCTATGCCGTGACCCTGGGGGAGGATATCACCGGTGAGGAGAAAGCAGTCTATGCTACAGATTACAGCTTCCTGCTGACTCCCGCAGAGGATTACCTCTACGAGATGGCTGTGACCATCGGCGGTCAGGATTACAGGGGCTTTACTGCCCAGGTAAACGAGGATGGAACTACAAGCTATACCATTCCCGGAGCGGATATCACCGGCGAGATCGTCATCAACAGCAACAAGAAGGCCAGGCCCTTGGCAACCTATTCTGTGACCTTCGCAGGCAGCGGAGCCGGGGATGCGATGGGGGCGAGCTCTGCCACGGAGAAATCTACCTACACCTTCACCCTGAATAAGGCGGACAATTATGACTATACCGTCACAGCAAGTATGGGGGAAGAGACCCTAGTCCTGACGGCGGGGGAGGATAACAGCTACAGCATTGCCATGGTATCCGCAGATCTGGTCATCACCGTCGAGAAGACCTATATCCTAAGCCTGGAGGTTGCCGTCTCGGAATATGTAGAGATGGATGACAAGACGGTCTTCCTGGTGACGGCGACAGGAATCCCTGAGGCCGACAAGACCTTTGCCTATGGGGAAAATGTCATGTACAAGACCACCGTCTACGGCGAGAATGTCTACAGCTGGCTGGTGATTGCGGACAAGGGACAGAGCTTCACGGTCGCCGATGCCCAGGCCAACATCACCCAGGCCACTGCCATGGCGGAGGAAGTGACCCAGTCCTACGATGTCAATGAAACAGGCCTTGTGGACGTGAACGATGCCCAGCTGACCTACAACATCTATAGCGGTGTCTATAGCGACTTTGAGAAGGTATCGGTTCGGAAGTTCCTCCGGGCGGATGTGGATCTGAATAAGAGCGTCAATGTGGCAGATGCGGTTGCTATTATCGCAAATAGCCTGCAAACCTAGCTGGCTGCTGGCGTAGTCAGCGGCTGCAGGAGTTTCAAAAGCAGCATGCTTCACCGGAGAGCATGCGGTAATACAAGGCGGTAGGACTTTGTCCTACTGCCTTTTTAGGTGAAGGGGGGTGTTTTGGCTCTTGTATTTTCCTATCGGTGGTGGTAGTATCTGCCTTAGAAAAATGGTTATGGTGTGAAAAGCCTGAACTCACGGCAGGCTCACGGCAGGCTCCTGACAGGCTCATGGTGCAAGGCGGGATCCTTAGGGGAGAGTGTCAGGGAGCATAGGGAGCAGCCGGGACAAGGGGCTTTTGAGAAGGGGAGGGATGGAAGATGGAGAGAAACCTGATGACAGAGGGCAGTATAGTCAGGAAGCTTTTGCTGTTTGCCCTTCCTCTGATTTTGGGGAATCTGCTGCAGCAGCTCTACAATACGGTGGATTCTATCATTGTGGGACATTATGTGGGCAGCAATGCCCTGGCGGCGGTAGGGTCGGGAACCCCCCTGATCAACCTTTTGATTGCCTTTGGTCAGGGAGCGGCCACCGGTGCCGGGGTTGTGGTTTCTCAATATATAGGAGCCAGGAATCGAAAGGGAGTGAGCAATGCTGTCCATACCTCTTTGGCTATAGCGATTCTGCTAGGCTTAGGGTTGAGTCTGGCGGGCGTGATTTTCTGCCCCCAGGTGCTGCGATGGATGAATACTCCTTCCGAGGTCATGGGGGATTCCCTGGAATATTTGCGGATCTATTTTGCGGGGGTATTCTTTAATATCTTCTATAATATGGCTTCCGGTATTGTGAATGCTACAGGCAATTCCCTGCATCCTCTCCTCTATCTGGGTACGGCTGCCGTGACCAATATTTTCCTGGATCTGCTCTTGATTCGGGGATTGGGGATGGGGGTAGCCGGGGCGGCCATCGCTACGGACATCAGCCAGGTTCTGTCCAGTCTCTTGATTTTGCTCTATCTTTTGCGAGTCCGGGAGGATTATCAGGTTCGCTTAAGGGACATTCGTATCCGAAGAGAGATGGCAGGGCGGATTCTTCAGGTGGGCTTGCCGGCAGGAATTCAAAATACGGTCATTTCCTTTTCTAATGTCTTGGTGCAATCCAGCGTGAATACCTTTGGGGCTGTGACAATGGCAGGCTTTGGAGTCTATCTCAAGGTGGATGGATTCAATATTTTGCCGGTCCTTAGTCTCAGCCTGGCCGCCACTACCTTTGTGGGACAGAACTATGGCGCCGGACAGAGGGAGCGGGTCAAGAAGGGAATGTGGGTTACCATCGTGATGAGCGTCCTTTACACGGCAGCCCTGGGTATGATCTTGCTGCGCTTTGCGGATCCGGTGATTGGCCTCTTCACCAGTGATGGGGAGGTTGTGGCCGCCGGGAAGGTGGTTTTGCACTACTTTTGCCCCTTTTATTTCCTGCTGGGGATTATGTATTCCCTGGCCGGGACAGTGCGGGGTACCGGCAAGACGGTGCCCCCTATGGTCATCCTTTTGGTGGCCATGTGTCTCTTCCGCATTTTCTGGATCCAGACCATTGTTCCCCATATAGGCAATGTAAAGGGAGTCTATCTGCTCTATCCCATATCCTGGTGTATTGGCCTGACCTTGATGATCCTCTATACCTGGAAGGGAAAATGGCTGCCCAGGGATCCGGCAGGGGGAAAATGAGACTTCACGATTTGTTTACATTTAAATGTCGCATACGGCTTGCAAGGAAGAATGAAGTGTGTTAGTATGTAGAAAGATTAAAAAAAGTATTTCATAATTATTACAGACGACAAGTTAGATGTGACAAAAAGATATAGGAGAATGATAGATGAAGGGAAAGAAAGTTCTCGCATTGGGATTAGCTGTTTTGATGACTGGTTCACAGATGCTGGCAGTTCATGCAGACGAGATACAGGACGTGCAGAAGAAGCAGCAAAGTACAGAGAGTGCATTGAACCAGATCAACGCATCCATTAATACCCTGGAAGATCAGAAGGAACAGGTCACCGGGGAGATTGATACGCTGGATGGGCAGCTGGTTGTAACCATTGCTTCTGTGAATTCCCTGACGGATCAGATCAGTGAGAAGGAGACCCAGCTGGCAGAGACGGCAGAGAATCTGCAGGTGGCAGAGGCTGACAAGCAAGAGCAATATGAGGCCATGAAGAAGAGGATTCAATACCTCTATGAGAAGGGCGGCAATGCCGGATGGGCCACCATCCTTCTGGAGGAGAAGAATATCACAGAGCTTCTGAATCAGGCGGAATATACCCAGAAGATGTATGAATATGACAGGAATTGTCTGGAGAAGTACGCTGAGGTGGTGACCCAGGTCAGCAATCTTCAGACCCAGCTGCAGGATGAGAAGTCCGAGATGGAATCCATGAAGTCGGAGCAGGAAGCCCAGAAGGTTTCCCTGGAAGGACTTTTGGAGGAGAAGAGGGCAACCTCCGCAGATTATGATGCCCAGCTGTTGGTAGTGAATGCCAAGGCTACAGAGTATCAGAAGCTAATTGAGCAATATAATCAAGAGATCCAGCGCCTGGTGGCGGAGCAGGAGAGGCAGCGCCAGGAAGCCGAAGCGGCGGCGGCAGCTGCAGCAGCAGCCGAGGCAGAACGGCAGCAGCAGGCAGCAGCGGCGGCTGAGGC
>CAVJHW010000107.1:0-8895 GCA_963649395.1 Coriobacteriaceae bacterium
TCTGCGGAAATCTCTCTGCTTTTTTAAAAGTGGATAAAAGCATTGAGATCTCAATTACTGATTTAAGAAATGAACTAAAGAAAATCAGACGCACAGAAAGGCCGGAATTGAAGAAATATAATGCTTTTTTTCAGTATAACACGGTAGCTAAGGGTCTGTAAAGAAGTAACATGGGTTTTATGAAGATAAAGTGACACTCTTTTGAAAAGTATTTTGCGCAAGGTATAGAAAAGACTCTGATTTGATACGGTAACAAAATCCACCAATCTGCAAATTGACAACTTTACAAGTCTCTTGAATTATGATATGATTTCACGGTCAAGAAGAAATGCAGAGACAGACGGAGTCACGGACAAGGAAAGAGGTATAGGCAGGAGGGGGTAGGCGGATGCTGGTTCATGAGAAGCTGCTAAAGCCGGTCATGGAGGCACGATATCTGACAGTTGAGAATGCAGACAGATATCGCTCTGTGATACGGCTTTTTTATTTGAATTATGAGAAGCTCAAGTATTGGATGTACCAGGAGGAGGTCTACGAGGAGCTGAGAGAGGATCCCTATTTTGCCTCCTATACGCCGGATCAATGTCAGCAGGATCTGACGGCTTTGACCTCCTGGGGCAATCTGCTGACCTTGCAGGATACCCGTAAGGTTGCCTCCATTGAGGAATTTAAGAATAAGAAGTTTCGCTATCAGCTGTCGGATGCGGCAGTGGAGATTGAACGAATGGTTTTGCGGTTGGAGAACCTGCAGCTGGAGGGTTCTTCCCTGGAGCCCACCCTGCTGGAGCGTTTGCGGGCTAGTCTGGCCAGGCTGGAAGAGGTTCTGGGCCAGTCTCGAGAGGAGATCTATGGCTGGTGGAAGGATGTGAACAGTGATTTCATCCGTCTCAACCAGAATTATCAGGATTATATGCGGGAGCTCAACAGCGTCAAGGCAGAGGAAATGATGAAGACCAGGGCTTTTCTGGTCTTCAAGGACAGGCTGATCGAATACCTTCGTTCCTTTGTCCGCAGCCTTCAGATGAATGTGTCAGCCATTGAGCAGATCCTGCGGGCGGTTCCCGGGGAAGCGGCAGACAGACTTCTGGAGGAGGTGACAGAATACGAACTGTCCATTCCCAGGCTGGAGGGGGAGCCGGACAGGGACTTGCTCTACGAGAGGATGCAGGGGCGGTGGGAGAGTATTCGGGAATGGTTTGCCGGAGGGGAAGGACAGGAGTCGGAGGCCGGCAAGGTCTTTGATACCACCAATGAGATTATCCGCAAGATTACCCGTTATGCGGCTCGCATCAGCGAACAGAGCAATACGGGCGCCAATCGGCGGGAGGAATATTACAAACTGGCTACCATGTTCTCTCAGTGTAAGGATATTTATGAAGCACACAGGCTGTCGGCCTGTGTTTTTGGCATTGAGAAACCCTTGCACCTGAAGGGGGAGATTGTCCGCCAGACGGAGAGTATCAACAGCGGAGTATTTGAGGAGAAGCCCTGCCTGGTCAAGGTGGCTCCCCGGGTTCGCACCTATAAGGAGAAGGCGGAACGGCTGGGGATCCGGGATCGGTCTAAGGAGAAGGAAGCTACCCGGCTGGAGACCATTCGCCGACTGGAGGAACAGCAGAAGCTGCTCAATCAGTACATCCGGGGAGGAAGATTGGAATTCCGGGAGCTGGAAGGGCTGACGCCGGAGATTCGGGATATTTTCCTGTCCTGGCTGTCTAAGGCATTGGAGAATCAACAATTTCAGGGCAAGACGGAGGACGGGCGAGGCTTCTATATTGAGAATCCCAGCCAGCAGGAAACCTGCGATCTGACCTGCCTGGACGGAGTCTTCCGCATGCCCGCCTATACCCTGGTATTTGACCGGCAGGATGGCTGAGAGAAGGGAGAATTCGGATGAATGCATTGGAGGTTCTATTGAGTCGGCGCTGGATTCTGAAGTCCCGAGATAGAGACTTGTATTATCAGCTGAAGGACCAGGTGGGACAGGTGAAGCGCTTCCTGACGGAGAAGCTGGGTTATCAGGTGGTGGTCAACCCCTACCTGGTCAAGGTGGAGAAGCTTCCGGCGCAGCCGGAGAACTGGATGGGGATCAGCGAGTTTACCGATCCCATTGAGTATGTATTTCTCTGCCTGATCCTTATGTTTCTGGAGGAGAAGGAGGCGGAGGAGCAATTTGTCCTGTCGGAGCTGACGGAATATTTGCAAAGTCATTATCGGGAGGAGCAGATCGACTGGACGGTCTATCATTACCGCCGCCACCTGATCCGGGTGATGAAATATTGTGTCGGCTGCGGTATGCTGCAGCTGGATGATGGCAGCGAGGACAGCTTTGCCCGGGATTATACCGGTGAGGTCCTTTATGAAAATACTGGGGTATCCCGCTATTTTACCAAGAATTTCACCAGGGATATCATGGATTATAACTCTCCGGAGGATTTCCTCAAGGAGGAATGGATCGATGTGGCAGAGGATCGGGGCATTGTGCGCCGCCAAAGGGTCTATCGCCAGCTTTTGATGACCATGGGCATGTACCGCAGTGAGGAAAATGAAGAGGATTTTGCTTATATCCGGAATCAGAGGAATATGCTGCAGGGGGAATTGTCAGAGCTGATGGATTGTGAGCTGCAGGTACATAGGTCCAGCGCTTACTTGATCCTGGGGGAGGACTGTCGCCTGGGACGAAGTTTCCCGGAGGAGAATACCCTGTCGGACATAGTTCTTCTGTGCAATGCCATGATTCTGGACCAGATCCGGTCAGGGAAGATTGCTCCGACAAGGGAGGAGAAGATCCGTATGCCCCGGGAGGATTTCCGACTTCTGCTGGAGAATTGCAAGAAGTCCTACGGAGGTGGATTTCCTAAGAAATACCGGCTTATGACCACCCGGGAATTCTGTAAGGAAGTGACGGATTATTACCTGGAGCTGGGAATGATCCGGGAGGAGCGGGAGTTTATTCAGATTCAGGCAGTGGTTGGCAAGATAGCGGGGCGGTATCCGGAGGATTTCTCCGGGGAGGGAGAAGCAGATGAGCAGTAAATGGCAGATGAATAAGATCGGACTGATTGACTTCTGGTATTATGATGAACAGGAGTTTCATTTCCTGGATGGCAGGATGTTGCTGCGGGGGGCCAACGGTTCGGGAAAATCGGTAACCATGCAGAGCTTTATTCCTCTTCTGCTGGATGGCAACCTGCGGCCGGAACGTTTGGATCCCTTCGGCTCCCGCGCCAGGAAAATGGAGAATTATCTCCTGGAGGAGGATGACCAGAGAGAGGAGCGTACCGGCTATCTCTATATGGAGATGAAGCGCAAGGAAAGCGACACCTATCTGACATTGGGTATTGGTCTGCGAGCCAGGAAGGGGAAAAAACTGGAATCCTGGTATTTCTGTATCACGGACGGCCGCCGGATTGGGAAGGATTTCTACCTATATAAAGATGTACAGAGCAAGATTGTATTTACCAAAAGGGAATTGAGGAATCGCATCGGTGAAGGCGGCCGGGTGATGGAGACCCAGGGAGAGTACCTGGAATGTGTCAATAAGCTGCTCTTTGGCTTTGAAACCCTGGATGAGTACCGGGAAACCCTAGAGCTCTTAATCCAGCTTCGGACCCCTAAGCTGTCCAAGGACTTCAAGCCCACGATTATCAATGAAATCCTCAGCAGCTCTCTGCAGCCCCTGTCGGAGGATGACCTGCGGCCTATGTCCGAGGCGATTGAAAATATGGACAGCTTGAAGACCAATCTGAACATGCTGCAGGACAGCCTGCGGGCAGCGGCCCAGATTGAGCGGGCCTATGAGCCATACAACCAAATTGTATTATATAACAAGGCGTCTTTGTATACGGAAAGCTGCAGGAATCTGCGGGAGGAGACCCTGAAGGCTCTGGAGCTGGCCCAGGAGATCCAGCAGGCCAGAGAGGAGAGGATCCAGGCCAATCACCAATATGAGGACCTGAAGCAGGAGGAAGAGGTTCTACTAAAAGAACGGGCTTCCTTGGCAGACAGCGACGCGGCTCGTCTAAAGGAGCAGGAGGAACGGCTGCTGCGGGATCAGAAGGAGCAGGAGAAGGAAGAGGGGGACAAAAGGCGCCAGGAGGCCGACAAGCAGGGACGCCGGGTGGAGACGGAACAGAAAATCCGTAAACAGAGGGAGACCAATGAAGCCAGCCTCCAGTCCATGGAAGATGGGCTGGAGGTCATGGAAGAGGAGCTGGGGGAGGTCCCCTTTGATGAATTTACCTTCCTGAAGCAGGAATTGATGGAACATCCGGAGCAGCAGGCCTCCTTTGAAAGCCATGAGAAGCTGCTGAAGGATTATAAGACCAAGGTGCATAAGGGTCTGGAGGCCTTGGAGGAGGAAGAGGCGAAGCGGGACAAGTATGAGCGCTTTCTTCGAGAGCTGGATGAGTATCGGGAGGAGCAAAACCAGGCGGAGCGGCTGCTTCTGCAGCAGGAAGGTCTCCTTCATGAGGCCCGGGAGGAATTGACAGAGAAGATCTATCAATGGTCGGCCGCCTGCCGGGAGCTGGAGCTGCAGCCGGAGACCCTGCAGCAGCTGTCCCGGAAAATCAGTGATTATCGTAGGGGGACGGATTATGCTGAGATCCGTCAGACGGCTCGGCCGGACTATGATCAGAAGGAAGGCAGCTTGAAAAATACCTGGATGGAGCTTCGACAGGCCTGTAAAAATGCCCGGGAAGAATACCAAACCGCCCAGGATGAGCTCTGTCAATGGCAGCAGCATAAGGATCCGGAACCGGAGCGGTCGGAGGCCGTCTGCCGCAATCGCCAGCTGCTGAAGGAGAAGGGAATTCCCCATCAAGCCTTTTATCAGGCAGTGGATTTCGCTGAGGGTCTGTCGGGGGATCAGGCGGCGCGTCTGGAGGAGGCCCTGTTGCAGATGGGGATTTTGGATGCCCTTATCGTCCCGGCGGAATATCGGGAAAGGGTATTGGAATTGGATGAAGAGACCTGTGACAAGTACATTTTCAGCGACCTGCCCCATGTCAGCCAAAACCTGACAGACCTGTTGGATGTGGAAAATGGGGAGAATGACATCCTCTATTATCAGCAGATTACCAGGATTTTGGGAGGAGTGGGCTGTAAGATATCCTCTCAAGAAAAAGAGGAGCCCCAGGAGAATCCTGGCGGGCAGGAAGCTTGGACAGGGGAGGCCCGGGGAAACAGCAGGAATCATGCTTCGACAGGAAATGGCAATGGAGCCAGCACCTGGATTGACTCCCGGGGAAGATATGGCCTGGGTATTCTGGAGGGAAATGTGACCGGTTCCTGCCAGCCTCGCTATATCGGAGCCGGGGCCCGGGAGGCCTATCGCCTCAGGAAGATAGAGGAGTGTCAGCTTCGGTGTCAGGAATTGGAGCAGAAGGTGGGCGACCTGGAGGCCCAGGCCGCAGCCCTGGGGGACAGGCTGGAGACCCTGAAGCAGGATTGGGGGGCATTTCCCCCGGACCAGGCTCTGAAGGAAGCTGCCAAGGCCTACGATCAGGCGGAATATAAGCTGGAGATGGCTCAGAATAAGGTGTCGGACCAGCAGGCCAGGACGGCAGAAGAGCGGGCTAAGCTGGATCAGATCCGTCTGCAGGTCCAGAAGCTTTGCGCTCTTTGTGACCTGCCAGCGCGTCTGGATGTCTTTCGGCAGGCAAGGGAAGCTTTGAATGCCTATCAGGAGGCCTTGGGAGGGGTTCGCATTTCTCATGAGACCTACCGCAATGGCCTTCAGGCCTTGCAGGTGCAGGAAGAGAATTTGGAGCAACTGGATGGGGATTTGGACGATATTCGCTATGACCTGAATCGGGTGACCCTGCGTCTGAAGGAAACCCGCCAGACCCTGGAGTCGGTGCAAAGACAGCTGCAGATGACAGATTATGAGGAAATCAAGGAGCGTCTGGATACCTGTATCCGCCGCCTGGCCAGTCTTCCTACGGAGAGGGATGCGGCTGTGAAGCGCCAAACTGCCCTGGACAGTCGGATTGCCGCCTTGCAGAAGGAATTGGAGGACAACAGCCTGATCCAGGAAAAAATCCGAAAACGCAGGGATTGGCTGGAGCGAGCCTTCGCAGAAGAATATAAGCTGGGTTATGTAGAAGATTTTTCCTTGGAAAGCAGGAAGGGACAGGGATCCCCGGAGGATACAGGGCAGCCCTTCGAAAGTCTGGAGGCAGCGGCAGAGAAGGTTTGCAGGGGGCTGAATGGGCGCTTTGGCAACCGGAAACAGTCGGATTATCTGGGAAGCCTTCAGGAGGCTTATCATCAGAATCGGGGATATCTCTTGGAATATCATATGACCTTGCAGACCCTCTTCGAGGATCTGGATCAGGAATCCTCCGCCCAGGAAATGACCATGAAACGGATCGATATCGGTGTGAAATACAGGGGAGCTGCCCTGCGTTTCCAGGATCTGGTGCAGAAGCTGCGGGAGGATGAGGAGGAACAGAAACGCCTCTTAAGTGACAAGGACAGGGAACTGTTCGAGGATATTCTGGCCAACACCATCAGCAAGAAGATCCGCAGCAAGATCCATGGAAGTCAAATCTGGGTCACCCGGATGAATAAGCTCATGGAGGCCATGCAGACCTCCAGCGGCCTGCGATTGAGTCTGAATTGGAAGAGCCGCCGGGCGGAGACGGAGGAACAGCTGGATACCCGCAGCCTGGTGGAATTGCTGCAGAAGGATGTGGAGATCATGCGGGAGGAAGAGGTGGAGAAGCTGTCCCGCCATTTCCGGTCCAAGATCGAGGAGGCCCGCAAGCGATCCGATGAGGAAAGCTCCCTTCAGTCCTTTCATAGCGTGATGCGGGAGATCCTGGACTACCGCAAATGGTTTGAGTTCCAGCTGGAATACCAGAAAGCGGGAGAGAAGAAGAAGGAATTGACGGACCGCGCCTTCTTCACCTTTAGCGGCGGTGAAAAGGCCATGGCCATGTATGTTCCCCTCTTTTCCGCTGTGGTGGCCAAATACGATGGATCCCGCAGCGATGCGCCCCGCCTGATTTCCCTGGATGAGGCCTTCGCCGGTGTGGATGAGACCAACATTCGGGATATGTTCCGCTTGATGGTGGAATTCGACTTCAATTTCATCATCAACTCCCAGGTTCTCTGGGGCGACCATGATACCGTCCCGGCCTTGGCCATCTACCAGCTGGTTCGGCCCTTGAACGCCAAATACGTAACCGTCATTCCCTACGTCTGGAACGGTCAGATCCGCACCCTGGTCAAGGAGGGGGAAGCAGAATAAGATGAAGCAGGTAATACAGGAAAATCCGGGAAAGGAAACCCAGTCCTTGGAAATGCAGGAATGTCTGGAATATTTTCGGAAACGCCCGGTCTTTGACCGGGTTTTCCGGGCTTTCCGGGGAAAATATAAAAGTCTGGGGCATTTCGGAGGCAGCATCACCCTTTCCTTGCCCCGCATGGAGGAAAGGATGCAGCTGGAGGGATTCCTTCAGAAAAACTACAGGCAGAATAAGACCGTTACCCTATCTGCCGGAGCCCTGGAAAAGGCCTTGCAAAGCAGCCGTTACCGGGGCCTTACCTGGGAAGAAATCCTGGAGGCTTATTTTGGAGAGACCTTGGAGGCCAATTGGATACAAAGCCAGAGAGAAGAGGAGGAACGACAGCAATTCTTTCAGAAGATAAGGGATGATTTCCAGGGCGGCCAGGAGGAGGCACATTTTCCTGTGTTGGACTGGATGACCCACATGCTGGAGGACAAAAAGGAGGGCTGGCTTCTCTTGTCCCAGCAATATAGGGAGAACTCTGGGCGCTTGGCACAGATTTTGCCTCAGGTGCTGCAGACAGCCGCCCGACTTCCCCTGACCATCCGCCTCTCCCTGCCGGTATTTGCAGCTGACTGTACCGGGGATCCCCATTTCTATGACACCGGAAGCCTGGGGGAGAGACTTCTGACGGCTTACCTGGAATTCCATTTTCACCCCCCTATCCCGGGAGGCGGCAAAAATGCGGAATGGAGGACCAGCCTCTATTATCAGGCTGGCATCCTGAAGGACGACCTGTCCAATGATGTCCTGGTCTACGGACTTCATGCCGTCAAACAAGATGGAGAGATCCATCAGGGAATTGAGGGATTCCTGCAGGAAAGGCAGGCTCTGCGCCTGACCCTGAATACCGTGGGAAGCCTGGCCTACGCCTGCCCGGCAGGAATAAGCCGGAATTCAGGCACCGTCCTGGTGGTGGAGAATCCGGCTGTTTTCGCTGCCTTTGTTCAGGCCTATCCTGACAGCACTCTGGTATGTGGCAATGGGCAGCTGCGCCTGGCTACCTTGGCCTTGCTGGATCTGCTGGTTCAAAACTCCCTGATCTATTATGCAGGAGACTACGATCCGGAGGGACTTCTGATCCTGCAGCGCCTGGAGGAACGCTATGGGGAAAGGCTGATTCCCTGGCAGTATGACAAGGACTTGTACGAAGGACACCTCTCTGAGGTGGAAATCTCCCCTGCCTCCTTGAAAAAGCTGGACAAAATTCATATGCCAAAGCTGCGGGACCTGGTGGAGGGAATGCGTGTCCGCAAAAAGGCCGCTTACCAGGAGGCTATGCTGGAGAGCCTGCTGCAAGCTTGGGATGTCATCCGGGATGCGCAGGAGGACCAATGGGACACAGGTGGTGCAAGTCGTGGGAGTGTGTGATTGCGAGGGACGGGCAGAGGGGCTGCGTGGACAGTCGTGGTCATGGATATTGCGTCAAACCGTAAGGTTGTGTGATTACGAGGGACGGGTGGAGGGGCTGCCGGGGCTGGGGCAACAGTACGGCGGGCTAGTCCTCAGCTTGAAGAAACACTAAGCAGGCAAAGCTTCCTCCAGAAGGGCACCGGGCAAATTCAGCCGAAAGCTGATGCTTTCGCCTTCAGTTGCC
>CAVJHW010000108.1:0-8857 GCA_963649395.1 Coriobacteriaceae bacterium
CACCGGCTGCAATGGAAACTTCCATTTCTCTCTGAAGATTTGTATTTCCCTCGTCCACAAGGAACTGTAACCGATAATATTCTTTTTCCAAATCTTTTAACTGAATGATTTCCGGATCACCACCCGGCTTTTCCATATCATAAATATAGAATGACTGGAAATTGCTGGTTACAATCCATCTTGGTCTTTTTGAATATGGCAGCTCAGAAGAATACCTTTTTGCCTGTTCAAATGGTGTCAGCATAGAGCCATCGGACTGCCGGATAGCAGCCGTCAGGCTCTTGTTGATACTTTTCTGTTCAATCATGACATGGGTTTTCTCGATATACCCGTCAATAAAACTGGTGTGGTCAAGATGTACCTGATCCTCAAAAGAAATAAACTGTGATATTTCCGTCACACCAAACACTGTTGTCAGAAGCTCCACCCAGAAAATCTGGCTGTCGCCTTTTTCATATCCACGGTCTTTCCAGTTTTTCGCAAATGCTTTCGCCGCTGCTCCTTGCTGTGTATCTGTCATTGCAGCAACCTCCTGTTATTCATCATCTGTAAATTCCATCATTTCATCAACGGTGCAGTCCAGCTTCTTACAGATCTTCTCAATCGTCTCCATTGATACATACTGGTTTTTTCCCATCCGGGCAAGAATATTTCCGCTGATCCCGGTGAGGTACTGCATCTCTATCCGCTTCATATTTTTATCTATGAGCATTTTCCATAATCTGTTATAACTTACACCCATAAGCTACCTCCATATTTTTCATCTAAATATATTTTGATTATATCACGATTTCGTTAGGTTGAATACCTGTAATTTTTGATATCTTCTGTAAAATGGAAAAGAGGATGCCCCGGCAAAGGGCAGCCTCTCCAAACATTTACTCTGAATTAGTCAAATGGGATCTCACCATCTGGTGCTTCCATGAATCCGTCCTTATCTGTTTTCGATGTTTCCGACGAATCCGCTCCTGCACCGCTATCCTTGTTCTGGGCAAATTCATGTTCTTCCACAATCACATCTGTGGTATAAATTGTCTTCCCATTAAAATCACTTTATTCATAATCGTTACTGTCCTTTCCGCAGCTATGCTGCCATTGCATATTCTTCATCATCAGTTTCATTGTCAGGCATAAACATTGCACATGCTTCCGGTGGATTGGTATCACATGACCGTTCCGGCTGCACTCAGGGAGTTGGAAAAGATAGAGAGGCTAAAGGGTGCAGACAACGAGTATCGGCTTGACTATGCGGTGACGGCTGCGCAAAAGGCGATCCTGAAGGCTTTTGGAATGACCGCGGGCAGTGTTCAGAAACAGGCAAATGAGATCAGCTCTGATCTGTTCCGAATAGAGAGGGAAGAATTTGAAAAGGCAGCCTCAAAACAGAATGGTTGCGCTCACATGGAGGGAAGCGAATGATGGCAAGTTGAGTGTTAAAAAAGCAGGAAGTTGAGGTTATGAAAAAACATATTTACAGGCTTGACAGATAAGAGAGACCTGCTTATAATGAAGACATCATATGAATGATTGTTCATATGAACATACGTAGATAATGAAGCGGGGAGAAAGACCCGCGAGGATCAGAATGGAGGGAGGGTGTTTAGACACCCAAGCCGATATTCTGCAAGAAAGGCAGGAATAATCTCATGAAGAAGACCTACAAGATCGATGTGGACTGTGCCAATTGTGCCAACAAGATGGAGGAAGCAGCTAGGAAGACTGCCGGTGTCAAGGATGCGGTAGTGAACTTTATGACCTTGAAGATGAGTGTGGAATTCGAAGAAGGTCAGGAGCCCAAGGCTGTCATGCAGGAGGTTCTGAAGAATTGCAAAAAGGTAGAGGACGACTGCGAAATCTTTCTGTGAAAGCCCCGGACGGCGGATGCACAGATGGGCGAGCTCGCTCGCACAGCTGCGCAGACATCGGACGGGCAAGCCGGTATCGACAAGTAGCCCGATAGGGCGGATTGTTGATACCGGCGGCAGCTGCGGGAGCACGTAGTGCGGAGCAGCTGGCTTTCACCCGTGGTGGTGCTAGTCCCCGGACGGCGGACGCAAGCTGCAGTCCTTTGTGGTTTGAACGAGGTTGACGATTATGAAGAAAAAGCAGAAAAAGGTTCTGGTTCGAATCCTTCTGGCAGCCGCCCTGCTGGTAGTATGCGCTCTTTTACCGGTGGAGGGCTGGCTGAGTCTGTTGCTTTTCCTGATTCCCTACCTGGTCATTGGCTATGACATTCTTCTGAAGGCTTTCAAGGGGATTCTGAATCGGCAGATTTTTGATGAGAATTTCCTTATGGCAGTGGCTACCGTGGGAGCCATGGCTTTGGGAGAATATATGGAGGGAGCAGCGGTTATGCTCTTCTACCAGGTGGGAGAGCTCTTCCAGAGCTATGCGGTGGGTAAGAGCAGGAAGAACATCAGCGAGCTTATGGATATCCGGCCGGATTATGCCAATATAGAACGAGAGGGCCAGCTGGAAAGAGTGGATCCGGATGAGGTGGAGACCGGCAGCGTGATCGTCGTGCAGCCGGGAGAGAAGATTCCGATTGATGGTGTCATTTTGGAGGGGACAGCTGTCCTGAATACCAGTGCTCTTACCGGGGAAAGCCTTCCCAGAGAGGCAGGGGTGGGGGATGAGGTCATCAGCGGATGCATTAATATGAACGGCCTGCTGCGCATCCGTACCAGCCGGGAATTCGGGGAATCTACCGTATCTAAGATCCTGGATCTGGTGGAGAATTCCAGCTCCAAGAAGTCCAAATCCGAGCATTTCATCTCCAAATTCGCCCGGTATTATACACCGGCGGTCTGCGGAGGGGCTTTGGCTCTGGCCATTTTGCCCCCCCTGGTGAGGCTGCTGGCTTTGGGATGGGATCCGGAATGGACCAGTTGGATTTATCGGGCCTTGACCTTCCTGGTTATCAGCTGCCCCTGCGCCCTGGTCATCAGTATTCCCTTAAGCTTCTTTGCGGGAATCGGCGGAGCCAGCAAGGAGGGGATTCTGATCAAGGGATCCAATTATCTGGAGACCATGGCTCAAACCAAATGTGTGGTCTTTGACAAGACCGGAACCATGACCCAGGGGGTTTTTGAGGTAAATGGGGTTCATCATAACGAGATGGATGAGGAGAAGCTGCTGGAATACGCGGCCCTGGCGGAATGCTCCTCCTCCCATCCCATCAGCAAGAGTTTGCAAAAAGCCTATGGCAAGCCCCTGGACCGCACCCGGGTCAGCCAGGTGAAGGAGATCAGCGGCGGCGGTGTCATCGCCAGGGTAGACGGCAGGGAGGTGGCGGCTGGTAATGAGAAGCTGATGCGGCAGTTGGGAATTCCCTTTATTCCCTGCCATCACGTGGGAACTCTGGTCCATATGGCCCTGGATGGGCAGTATGGGGGCCATATCCTGATTTCTGACCTGATTAAGCCCCATGCCAGAGAAGCCATTCAGGATCTGAACCGAACCGGTATTAGCCAAACCGTGATGCTGACCGGCGATGCCAGGGCAGTGGCAGATCAGGTGGCCAAGGAACTGGGCATTCAGCAGGTCTACAGCGAACTTTTGCCGGCGGATAAGGTGGCCAAGGTGGAGGAATTGATGAGCCAGCGCAGCAGCGACAAGGACAAGCTGGCTTTTGTGGGAGATGGGATCAATGACGCTCCGGTGCTGTCTCGGGCGGATATCGGCATCGCCATGGGAGCCCTGGGCTCGGATGCGGCTATCGAGGCCGCCGATGTGGTTTTGATGGATGATGATCCCCTGAAAATCTCTAAGGCCATTCGAATCGCCAGAAAATGCATTCGAATCGTCTACGAGAATATTTATTTTGCCATTGGGATCAAGCTGATCTGCCTCCTTTTGGGGGCCTTGGGAATCGCCAATATGTGGATGGCTATCTTCGCGGATGTAGGCGTCATGATCCTCGCAGTATTGAATGCCATCCGTGCGCTCTTTGTGAAAAAGCTGTGATTACAGGCTCGAAATCCCCAAAAGGGTTTCGGGCCGTTTTTTTCGTTGCGGTTGCAGACAATTTGGTGTACACTGGGGGAGGTTAGTTTGGATATTGGGAGGTAAAAATCATTGAAGTATGATTATTTGATAGTCGGGGCAGGTCTTTTCGGGGCTGTATTTGCCCACGAGGCGACGAAGAGTGGCAAGAGCTGCCTGGTTATTGACAAGAGAGATCACATCGCCGGCAATATTTATTGCGAGGAGATAGAGGGAATTCGCGTACACAAGTATGGTGCTCATATTTTCCATACCTCAGACAAGAAAATATGGAATTATGTCAATCAATTCGCAGAATTCAACCATTATATCAATTCCCCCATCGCTATCTATAAGGATGAGCTTTATAATCTTCCCTTCAACATGAATACCTTCAGTAAGATGTGGGGGATTCGCACTCCTAGGGAGGCTATGGATAAGATTCAGGAGCAGATTGCCAGCCTGCATATAGAGAATCCCCAAAATCTGGAAGAGCAGGCTCTTTCCCTGGCGGGCCGGGATGTCTATGAGAAGCTCATCAAGGGTTATACAGAGAAGCAATGGGGCCGCCCCTGTACAGAACTTCCGGCCTTCATCATCAAGCGCCTGCCCTTCCGTTTTACCTATGACAATAACTACTTCAACGACCGCTTCCAGGGTATTCCCATGGGGGGTTATACGAAGATTGTTGAGAAAATGCTGGAGGGCAGCCGGGTGTTGACGGGAACGGATTATTTTGCATTTCGTCGGGAACATCCGGATATTGCGGAAAAGACCCTATTTACCGGCATGATCGATCAATATTTTGATTATCGCCTGGGGGCCTTGCAATACCGCAGTGTCCGCTTTGAGACCGAGGTGTTAGACTGCCCCAATTATCAGGGCAATGCGGTGGTCAATTATACCGACCGAGAGGTGCCTTATACCAGGATCATCGAACATAAGCATTTTGAATTCGGTCAAGGAGAGAAAACCGTCATTTCCCGGGAATATTCCTCGGAATGGAAGCAGGGCCTGGAGCCCTACTATCCGGTGAATGACGAGAAAAATACGAAATTGTATGAGAAATACAAGGAATTAGCAGAGAAAGAGGAAAGGGTCATTTTCGGCGGCAGACTGGGTCAATACCGATACTATGATATGGATAAGGTCATTGCGGCAGCCCTGGAGGCCGTTGAGAAGGAAAATATTGGGTATTGACAAATGCCTTTGACCTTCCTATAATGGAGAACGTCAAGAAAGTTAAAACCTATGACGGAGAGAAGTAACCGGTTAGAGAACTTGCAGAGAGTCCCGGAGGGTGGAAATGGGACAGAGATCGGCTGGTGAATGGACTTCGGAGGGCGGACGGAAAGACTGAGGATTCGTAGAAGGAAAGCATGCAAAAGGGCTGCGGAGTCGGAGGGCCGGACAGGCTGCAGAGTCGGAGTGCACAGACAGGCGGCAGAGCCGGAGGGCATAGACAGATCGCAGAGCCGGAAGCAGGCGATGGTATGAGAGAATCAGTCGAGTAGGGACCGACGGGCATCCCACCCGTTATCCACCGGGACGCGTATGGATGGTACGTGTAAGCGAGGGGGCGCTATGCGCCAATTTGGGTGGTATCGCAGAAGTTACAGGCTTTTGTCCCAGGAAGATGGGACAGGAGCCTTTTTACGTTGAAAGCCCCGGACGGCAGACACAAGCTGTGGGATGCTTGCATACCACAGCTTGTGGATACCGGCGGCAGCTGCGGGAGCACGTCAGTGCGGAGCAGCTGGCTTTCCTACGTGGTGGGACGGAACAGCCGACTTTCCTGCCTTTCCTTTGACCTCGGCACCGTCAAAGGATCATCTGCTGCTCAAGGAAGTTAAAGTAGTCCGGCAACTCCTACAAGGTAGGAATCGGAGAATTGATGTAAAACAGGAGGATGTAGGAAATGAAACATCAGACAATGGTTAAAAAAGTTATGGCAGTGACGACGGCAATGACCCTGGGCTTGTCCCTGACAGCCTGCGGCGGCAGCAGCAACTCCGCCTCTTCTGCTCAGGAGACCTCTAAGAGTGCCTCCGACAGCACTTCCTCGGCGGCAAGCTCTGCTTCTTCCGCCTCGGAAGCCAAAAGTGCTGCAAGCACATCCGTGGAATTAAAAGATAGCTACAAGGTGGCAGTAGTGAAGCAGATGGATCACGCCTCCTTGGATGAGATCGCAGATGCCATTACGGCAGAGTTGGATGTGATTGCCCAGGAGAATAATATTACTATCGATTATACGGTCTATTCCGGCCAGGGAGAGCAGACGGTGCTGAAGCAGATCGGAGACCAGGCTGTGGCAGAGGGAGTGGATGCCATTATCCCCATTGCAACTTTGGCAGCCCAGGTGATGGCAGTCAGCGCAGAGGAGAGTCAGACTCCGGTGATCTATGCGGCTATTTCGGATCCGGCTGCGGCGGAGCTGACAGGCATTGATTATGTAACGGGGACCAGCGATGCGCTGGATACCGACTTTATCCTGGATATGATGCTGGCCCAGAATCCGGATACCCAGAAGGTAGGACTTCTCTATTCCCTGTCGGAAGCCAATTCCGCCACCCCCATTGAGGAGGCCAAGGCTTATCTGGATAAGAAGGGAATTGCCTATGTAGAAGCCACCGGCAATACCAATGATGAGGTGATCGCCGCTGCCAGCGTTCTGGTATCCGAGAAGGTGGATGCTATCTTCACCCCAACGGATAACATTGTCATGGCGGCAGAGATGGCCATCAAGGATACCCTGATCGATGCAGGCATTCCCCATTATACAGGGGCAGATTCCTTCGTAAGAAATGGCGCTTTTGCCACCTGCGGAGTGAATTATACGGATCTGGGAACCGAAACCGCAGACCTGGCCTTCCAAGCCATGACAGAAGGTATGGCAGATCTGGAGGATTCCTATAAGGTAGCCGGGGGCATCATTACGGTCAATACAGATACGGCAGAAGCTTTGAAAGCGGATTATTCCATGTTTGCAGATATGGGTCAGCTGGTTGAGGTTACGACGACAGAAGAGTAAACCTGCAAGGCGGCAGCGGAAGACGGGAAATGAAGGGATTTTGCTATGCTTTTTATTATTCAGACGGCTTTGGAGCTGGGTTTTGTCTATGCCCTGGTGTCTATGGCTCTCTACCTGAGCTACCGGGTGCTGGATATTGCAGATATGACTACGGATGGATGCTTTGTCTTGGGGGCTGCTGTGGCAGTCTCCCTGGCAGCGGCAGGCCATCCCATTTTGGCATTTCCCGCAGCTATGGCAGCGGGAGCCGGGGCGGGATTTGTGACAGCCTTTTTGCAAATGCATCTGGGAGTGCCTTCTATTTTAGCCGGTATTATCACGAATACCGGCCTTTATACCATTAACCTCATGGCTCTGGGCTGGAGTTCCAATGTCAGCCTTCTGAAGCAGGAGACCATTTTCACCCTTTTTCGCAAGACGGGGATAGGGGGCGGCTGGTATGAGCTGGTTCTGGCAGGCTCTATCACGGTTTTGGCCGGTATTTTCCTGATCTGGTTTATGGGAACCCGCATAGGTCTGTCGATTCGGGCTACCGGGGATAACCGGGATATGGTGCGGGCTTCTTCTATCAATCCGGCCTTTACCGTGACGGTAGGCCTTTGTATTGCCAATGCCTTTACCGCCCTGTCCGGGGCTGTGGTGGGTCACCTGCAGAAAACAGCGGATATCAACGGCGGCACCGGTATTGTGGTCATCGGCCTGGCCTGTCTCATCATCGGAGAAACGGTGGTGGGCAAGGGCTCCACCCTGCGGGGAGTCTTGGCGGTCATCCTGGGAAGTGTGATTTACCGCTTTATCTATGCTGCTATTCTCAAGAGTGGAGTCATTCCCATCGAATGCCTGAAGCTGATGACTGCCATTATCGTGGCATTGGCCATCGCCATGCCTACTATGAAACGAGCAGCTGCCCTTCGGAAGAAGAAATGGAAGGCGGCCAAAGGGAAAGGGGGCCATTGCTATGGCGACAGGCGGAAAGGAAGATAAGACTATGCTGGAAGTAGATCATATTTCCCTTACCTTCCATCCTGGAACAGTGAATGAGAAAAGGGCTCTGTCGGACCTGAGTTTGCACCTGAAAAAGGGGGATTTCGTATCTGTCATCGGCTCCAACGGCGCCGGAAAGTCTACCCTTATGAATGTAATAGCGGGAAGCTTCTATGTGGATGAGGGCAGTATCTGCCTGGGAGGGGAGGATATCACCTTTCAGCCGGAGCACCGGCGCAGTCGGGTGATCGGCAGGCTTTTCCAGGATCCCCTAAGAGGAACTGCCCCCCATATGACCATCGAGGAGAATCTGGCTCTGGCACATCTGCGGGCCTCCCGGGGGGCTGCCCCCTTTAGTCGTCTTTCCCGGAAGGACAGGGAGCTTTTCCGGGAAAGGCTGAGCCTGCTGGATATGGGGCTGGAGGATCGGATGCGGCAGCCGGTGGGGTTGCTCAGCGGCGGTCAGCGCCAGGCCTTGACTCTTCTGATGGCCACCTTGGAGCCTCCGAAGCTCCTGCTGCTGGATGAGCATACGGCAGCCCTGGATCCGGGAACTGCAGAAAAGGTTTTGAAGCTTACCCGGCGCATCGTCGAGGAAAATGAAATTACCTGCCTCATGGTTACCCACAACATGCACCAGGCTTTGGAATTGGGCAATCGAACTTTGATGATGGCAAGAGGTCGTATTATTCTGGATCTGTCCGGACAGGAGCGAAGCTCCATGACGGTGGAGGATCTTGTCCGCCGCTTCAAGGCAGATACAGGCCGTGACATGGACAATGATCGGATGCTGCTAAGCTGAAAGGAGAAGGTCTTAAGTAATCAAAATTATTGACAAAAGTGATTAAATGTGCTTAA